>JAQGHK010000263.1 GCA_028288875.1 Phycisphaerales bacterium
GAACTGATGTCGATGATGACCAGCACGTCGAAGCTGATGGCGGCGCTGCTGCTCAGCGTTGCCACCATCTCGCTGCTGGTCGGCGGCGTGGGCATCATGAACATCATGCTCGTCAGCGTGACCGAGCGAACGCGCGAGATCGGTCTGCGAATGGCCGTCGGCGCGCGCGGCAGCGATATCCTTCGCCAGTTCCTCACCGAAAGCGTGGTCCTCTGCCTCATCGGCGGCGGCATCGGCATCCTGCTCGGCGTGGGCAGCTCATGGCTGGTCACTTACTTTATGAACTGGCCGACAGAGAGCTCGCCGGGGGCGATCCTGGCGGCCGTCGCCGTGAGCGCGATCGTTGGCGTGGTCTTCGGGTTCTACCCGGCCTGGAAGGCCGCTAAGCTCGATCCGATTGATGCGCTGCGATACGAATAGTCTGGTCCCCTCTCCCTTGTACCCACGGGAGAGGGTTAGGGTGAGGGCGAACGTCAAACAGCCTGAAAGTACACGAATGCACCGTCCGATTTTCTTCCTGCTTTCCGCCGCATTGCTCACGACCGGCTGTGCCGTCGGCCCTAATTTTAAGAAGCCCAAGGCGCAGCTCCCCGGCGGCTGGGCGGCCCCGCCGGCCGTGTCGTATCCGACCACGCGCCCCATGAAATTCGACGGCCCCGAAGCCGACCTCGCCAACTGGTGGACGCGGTTCAACGATCCGGCACTGAACTCCTTGGTCGAACGCGCGATCGTCGCCAACCTCGACGTGCGTACGGCCACCAGCGCCGTTCGCCAGGCTCGGGCCGCGCGCGGTGTGACGGCGGCCGAACTCTTCCCGCAGGTCAACACGTCCGGCGGTTACCGCCGCGGCGGCGCGGCGGGGACCGGGCCGACGGGGCTTTACAGCGCGGGCCTCGATGCATCGTGGGAAATTGACATTTTCGGCGGCCGTCGCCGTTCCGTGGAGGCCGCCGATGCGCAGTTCGACGCCACGATCGAAAATCGCCGAGACGTGCTCATCAGCGTCATCTCTGAAGTCGCCGTCAATTACGTGAACCTTCGCGGCACGCAGCGGCAGATCGAGATCGCCCAGGGCAATCTGGAACTGCAGAAGAAGAACGCGCAATTGGTTCGCGCCTTGTTCAACAACGGCAACGGTTTCAATAGCCGCCTCGATGTCGCGCAGGCCGACGCGTCCGTCGCATCGACGGCTAGCCAGATTCCGTCACTGGAAGTCACCGCGCGGCAGACGATTTATGCCATCAGCGTATTGCTCGGCCAATCGCCGGCGGACCTGCTGCCGGAATTGTCGATCCAAAGCCCGCTGCCGGTGGCCCCGGTAGATGTGCCGTTGGGCTTGCCGTCGAACCTGCTGCAACGCCGCCCGGACATTCGCCGGGCCGAGGCGCAGCTACATGTGGCCACGGCGCAGATCGGCGTCGCGACGGCCGACCTGTTCCCGCGGTTCAGCCTCACCGGTAGCTTCGGCTATCAGAATGGCAAGGCCGGATCGCTGTTCGATTACAGCAGCAGTGCCTGGAGCTTCGGCCCCGGCGTGACGTGGCCGTTGTTCGACGCGGGGCGGATCTTTAACAACATCAAAGTGCAGGATGAAGCCGCGACGCAGGCGATCCTTGCGTATCGCAGCGTGGTGCTGACGGCACTGCAGGAAGTCGAAAATTCGCTCGTGGCGTACGTGAAAGAATACGAGCGCCGCGCCGCCCTCGCCGACGCCGTGACGGCCAATCATGAAGCGCTTCGCCTGGCGACGCTCCGCTATTCGACCGGCGAGACCGACTTCCTGCAGGTGCTGTCCGCGCAGCAGTCGCTGTTCTCGACCGAGAACGCTTTAGTGCAAAGCGATCGCACGAGCGTGACCAACCTCATCTCGCTGTACAAGGCCCTCGGCGGCGGCTGGGAAAGCGAACGCGGACTGACGGATGCGGAGTTCAGTGCGGCGAATCAAAACACTGTGAAGTAACCACTTGTTCCATTTCCCGTGTACGCATGGGAGAAGGAACAAGAGTTGCGTTAGAACTCTCTTAGTGGATCGTTCGATACTGTTCGAGCGTGAGTTCCTTCGCGGCTTTGATCGCGGCGAGGACGGCCGGGTCGGTTTCGCCGGTTTCGAGTTCTTTTAATCGGCGGGGCACGATGAGCTGATCGGCCGCACGGTCCAGATTGAAGCGATGACGACCGAGCGCCAGGATCGCTTCGATGCGCCACAGGCGTTCCTTGTTGTCCTTGCCCGCGAGCAGGAAAACATCGCCGGCGTGCTGGGCGATGATGCCGCCATCGACCGCGCCTACCGCGTTCCAGACCGGGTCCATGCGGCGTGTCTGCAGGCCGGCGGCGGAGCGGTCGAAGGTCGACAGGAGGGCGGCACGGCGCGTATCGCCGGCGCGGGCGGCGATCTCGCGCAGACCGGCCGCGGCGTCGCGGGCCAAACCTAGGCCGGTCGTCGCCTCGGCGTAACGAAGACGCTCCGTGAACAGCCGGGCGCCCAGAGCGAATTGCGCTTCAAACAGTCCCTTCGCTTTGTCAGGCTCTTTGGCCAACCGCAGGAGCGCGGCGCGCCCCAGGCAACGCCCGGCGAGGGCGAGGGCATCCAGTTCTTCATAGCCGGTGTCGTACGTGACGAGCGTGGTCGGGGCGGTGGCGAAGATGGCGGCTCCCACCATCGGCCCGGCTTGGATCAGCTTGGTGACGGCTGGCGCGGCTTCGATCGCGGCGGCGTCTTGGGAGTTGAGCAGGGCGCCGTAATCCACATCGCCGCCGGCCCGTACTTCAGCGGCTGCGGCTCGGTAGATTTCCCCGGCATCTCCCGCCGCTTCTGGGCGATAGACGGCAGCCGGTGGGACTTCGGTCGTCAGTGGATCAGTGGCCGACGCGGCGCTGAGCAGGGAGGTGGCGGCCGTCAGGCGATTGGTGTCGACAATCTCCATGCCGACCAGTGCGAACAGCACGGCCAACAGCGCGGCGATTCCCCAGCCCAGGCGATTACCGACCATTCCGCTCCCGTGCGATTAGCCCGCCCGATTAAGTGGACCCCGGCGGCCGATCGGGCCAGTCTTCGGCGTCGCGGAGTTCTTCGATGCGTTCTTTCGTGTAGGCGTGCCCGCGGTCCAGGCCGGGGCAGGTTTTCTTGGCGTCTTTCCACGCCTCCGGCGAGGCCAGCAGCCCGTCCCAGAACGGCCAGGTGCGGCACTGCAGCGGGCGGACGTCGTAGCAGGTGCAGACACGCTTTTTGCCCGGCTTGCCGTCGGTTTCGATATCGATTTCTTTGAGGAAAACGCAGTCGTACTCGCCGCGAAGGTTCTTGTTTTCCTTCAGGCTGACGTGGCCGTTGATGACGCGGCAGTATTTTTTCAGGAACTCGGTCCGCCCGATGCCGAGTGACTCGGCGAAGCGGCCGATCTCCACCTGGCTGACCCACACGTAGCCCGGCCCGCCGGTGCAGCAGTTGCCGCACTGCGTGCATTGGAATTTCAGCCCGTCGGCGTACCAGGGATCGACAACCTTCAGTTTCATCGGGCGAAACTATAACACGATCGTCGCTCGCCCGTGAGATGCGGATAAACACGAAGGCGCGAAGCCACGAAGACTCGTTCGGTGCCTTCGCGATGTTCCGCTATTTAATCAACTTGAAGTGCAAGGAGGATGATGAATTTGAACGGAAATGACGACGAAGGCGCGAGGCATTTCTTCGTGCCTTCGCGTTTTCGTGTTTAAATTGATGAGTCTACGATCAGAAGAATTCGCCGCCGACGTCCCAGTGGCCGTCTTCGCGCTGGCGGGTGGAGACGACGCGGAGGCGGGTGCTGAGGCGCAGAGACTGGTCGGCGATGACCATCCAGTGCGTGTCATTTTGACGCGGTTCTTTTTCGGCGACGTAGCCCACGCCGTGCAGCGACAGGTCGCGAACGCGGACATTGAACCCATTGCCGTTGCGCTGGCCGCTGGCGGCCGACAGCCAGGCGGTCGTCTCGCGACGGCTGCGCGGTGAACGGCGGCGGTCGGAACCGGTGGGCTCGGTGGCTTCGATAGTGGGGGCGGTCTGCGTCATACCAAGAGTGTCATCGGAACAATCGGAGCGCGACTTAGGGATCGCGTCGCGGGATCTCGGACTGGGGATTAATCCTCGGCCGGCGGGGGCACCAGTGTGCCACTAATGATACACAGCAGCACCAGAAACGCGTCTCGGCCGATTGCGACCGATAACTCGCGCCGGACGGCGGCCGTGCTCTGTGCGGGCGTTCGGACCGGGAAACAGCCGCAGGGCAGGGGCTGATCGCGATTCAGTTCGGCTCCGACGAGCAATCCCATGCCCACCAGCGCCCCGGCCGCCACAGTGGGGGCCAGGATGGGGCTGCGATTGCTGAGCAGCCAGAGGGCCAGTGCGATCTCCAGACACCCGACGGCCCGGGCGGCGCGGGGCGACGGGAGATACCGGCTGAGCATCGTCACCGTGGGGTCCGGGCGAAACAGTTTCCATCCGCCCGCGGACAGCAATGCGACGGCGACCAGCACGGTGGCCGCCACGCGCAACCGGCGGACGGGGCGGCCGCGGTCGACGGGCGGCGAGGCAAAGGGCGTGGATCTCGGCGGGGTGAACGGCACGGGGCGGATGATACCGTCGGTTGAGGCCCGGCACAGGCTGCGGTACGCTGGCGGTGTGTTCGACATCTTGTGGAAGGTCCTGGCCACGCTCGGCCTGGTCCTGCTTAATGCATTTTTCGTCGCCGCTGAATTCGCCGCCGTGGGCGCGAGGCAATCGCGCCTGGAAACCGACGCCGGCCGGTCCATCCTCGCCCGCGCCGCGCTGCAGGTGAAGCTGAAGCTCGACCTGTACCTGTCCACCTGTCAGCTCGGCATTACGATCGCGTCGATCGCGTTGGGTGCAGTCACCGAACCCGCGATCGCAGGGCTGCTTGAGCCGGTATTCACTCATTTTGGCTACGAGGCTCCGCTCGGCGGGCACCACGCGCTGGCGATCGCGATTGCCTTGATAATCGCCACCATCCTTCACGTCGTGGCCGGCGAAAGTGCGCCTAAGAACTTCGCCATTGTCCACGCCGACCGCCTGCTGCCCGTCATCGCGATTCCGCTGGTCGTTTTTACGTATGTGTTTTATCCGGTCATCTGGTCGCTCAATTCCTCCACCAACCTGCTACTTCGCGCCTTTGGCGTTCGGCTGGAAAATGAGCACCACGGCGGCTTGCCCCACACTGAAGATGAAATCCGCGGCCTGGTTCGCCAGGCGGCCGCCAGCGGGGCGATTGAAAGCGAACAGTCCAAACTGCTGCTGAGCGCGCTCGCCTTCGGCGACTTGCTGGTCCGGCAGATCATGACGCCACGGACGACCGTTCGATTCCTGCGTCTAGACCAAACCGTCGGCCAGATTCTGCAGGTCATCCGGCGCAGTGAGTACACGCGGCTGCCGCTGTGCGATAAGGATCTGGATCACGTCGTGGGCTTTGTTCACGTGAAGGATCTGCTCAACCACCTGAAGCTGATCCCGGGCAAACTGAAGTTCAGCGACGAAAAGACGCCGGATGGCCTGGCCATCGCGATCGCCAATGGCATGCCGGGCAGCGCGCTGCATGTCATCGGCTCCGGCGATATTGAGCTGCTGAAGATCAAACGCGACGTGCTGTTCGTGCCCGAACTGGTCGAGGTGAAGCGCCTGCTCCGCCAGTTCCAGGAAACGCAGATTCACATGGCCATCGTGGTGGACGAATACGGCGCGACCAAAGGCGTCGTGACGATGGAAGACGTGCTCGAACAGATCGTCGGCGAAATTGACGATGAGTTTGACGCCGCCACGAAGGATTATGTCGTGGAAGGCGAAACCATCCGCGTCAGCGGCCAGTTCCCGTTGCACGAACTGCGGATCAAGCTGGATTTGCCGGTGGAAATTGAGGCCGACGATGTCGATACCGTCGGCGGCTACATCACGCAGGCCTTGGGCCGGCTGCCGCAGGTGGGCGATTCGGTGAAGATGGGCGGCTACGACGCCCGCGTGCTGACGGTGCCCCGCCGGCGCGTGGGCGCAGTCATGCTGACGCCGCAGGTGTTGGCCCCTGCGGCGTCAGCTGACGTTTAATTGATCCTGAAGACGGCAGGCCTTAGGCGCTAGCGCTGGCCGTGCGGTCGTCGCGATACTTCTTCAAATCCGTGGCGAATTGCTCGGCATCGGCCTTGGCCGTTGCGACGGCGGCGGCGCGATCGGTCTTGAGCTTGCCGGCCGCGGCCGAGGTGGCCGGGTCGGCGTCGATGGCGGCTTGGATCGCCAGTCGGTCGGCTTTCACCGTGGCGGCGTCGGCTTTGAACGTCGCCAGCGGCGTTTCGAGTGCGGTGTTCAGGGCGGCCTTATCCGTGTCCAGTTTGGCTTGGGCGGCGGCCTTATCCTCATCCGTTGTGGCGGTCCGCAGGACTTTGATATCGGCCCGCAGGGTCGGGCGGAAATCGACGTAGATTTTGCGGATCGCCTTAGCGTCAGCCCTCAGGGTCGGGGCGGCGGCCGCGGCGTCGGTCTTGAGTTGGTCGATCAGCGGCTGCAGCGTCGGCTCGAGGGCTTTAAGCGCGGTAACGTAGGCCTTTCGGTCGGCGCGGAGCAGCGTCAGCGAGGCCTTGTTGTCGGCGCCGAGTTCCGTGCGATCCGCCTTGATCGCGGCCAGATCGGCCAGCAGCACGGGGTCTGTCGTCGTGGCAGCGGTCGGCGTGGCGGGATGGCGGCCGAGGTGGCCGGCGAAGAGGACGCGGGATTCGAGCGATTGAAAGCTGGGCGTGGCCATAAATTCCTCCGTCTGGGGTTCCGCGCGGCCTGCAATCGCGAGCCGCACCAGTAAGACGCCTCAACCGTACGATTTATTTCAACACGATGGGAAGTCCCGCAGCCCAGGGTCCCATAACTGCCCTCAGGCGAGCCGTTCGGTATCCGCTTTGAGGGACCGAGCCCCAAGGAATAGGCCCAGTTCAAACAGCATGCACAGCGGGATCATCAGGCCGACCGTCGAGGTGATGGCGTCGCCCGGCGTAATGACGGCCGACGCAATCGCCAGCACGAACCACACCGTCTTCCGCAACTTCTTGAGGGCGCTGAGCTCAACGACGCCGACTTTCACGATCGCCAGAATCACCAGCGGCAACTGAAAGCTCAGGCCAAATACCACCAGCATGCTCAGCACAGTGTCGATGTATTCCGGCAAGCCGAGCTGCGGCGTGACGAGGTTTTCTGCACCGAACTGCAGCGTGCGGACCTGTCCATCAACGACGAAACGAAGCCGCTTCTGAGTCGTGTCATACCAGAGCCCAAGGTCGGGCAACTTCGCCGGCGTGCCGGCCATGGAAGGGACCGACAGCACGCTGACCGGCTGCGTCGTCGGCGGCAGATACGTCGGGCTTTCCGGCAGCGGAATGCTCAGGCTGAACGCCATCAGCCACTGCAACGTCCAAGGCAGGATAATTTTGTAAACGAACACATCGCCGGCGATGAGCAGCGTCAGGCTCAGTGGGATGTATCGCGTGATCGTTTTTCGTTCGTTCGGATAAAGCCCGGCCGCCACGAACTGCCAGAACTGCCAGATGATCCATGGGCTGGCGATCACGCAGGCGCAGATCATGCT
>JAQGHK010000281.1 GCA_028288875.1 Phycisphaerales bacterium
CGAGGTCGTACGCCCGATATCTCAATTGTTCGAGTTGTCGGGCGTTCGCGGCATCCTCTGTTTTGAGGTATTCCTCGATCGTCCGCAGCGCCTCGCCCAGCCGTTTGCCGGCCGCCGTGATGACGGCGGCCGTGGATTCGCGCCGGGCTTCGGTTTCGGTTGTAATGCTTGTGCCGACGTCGCCGGCGATATCGCGGCTGGCTAAGGCGCGCGCCTGCAGGGAAGCAGTCGCGTTTTGAAAATCGTGCCGCAGGCTCTTCAAGAGCCCGCAAAGGTGCTCATGATCAAGGACGAAACGGGCGTAATCCTCCAGAACCCGCAGAGCCTCGCGGGTGCGGTTGCAGTTGGCGTCGATGAGTCGCAGAATGCGCGGTTCCATGAGGTCCAGTTTATGAACATCGGCGAGGCACGACAGCGAGCCTACCAGAACGGCTTCCGATCCGAAGCCGAGGCCAAGGCACGCCCCTGGAAGATCGGCGACAAGACGCTGCCGATCAACCAGATCGCACGCGGCGACAGCGTGGAACTGCTCAACGCGCTCGAGCCGGGCTGGGTGGACCTGGTCTTCGCCGATCCGCCCTTCAACATCGGCTACCTGTATCACGGCTACGACGACCAGAAGAGCGTGAAGGAATACCTGGACTTTTCGCGCAACTGGATGAAAGCGGTCTATCGCGCCCTTAAGCCCAATGGCAGCTTCTACCTGGCGATCGGCGATGAGTTCGCCGCCGACCTGGCCGTGATCGCGCGCCGCGAAATCGGCTTCCACATGCGCAACTGGATCGTCTGGCACTACACGTTCGGCCAGCAGACCAAGAAGAAATTCGCCAAGAGCCACACGCATATCCTGTATTTCACCAAAGAGAAACCCGAAGCCGGCCTGACGAACATGACGTTCAACGCCGACGAAATCCGCGTGAAAAGCGCTCGTCAGACTGTCTACGCCGACACGCGGGCGAACAGCAAAGGCAAGCTCCCGGATGACACTTGGTTCCTGCGTCCGCAGGAAGCAGCGTATTTCGAGCGCGGGTTCAAAGAAGTGCCGCTGCCGAAAAGCACCGGCGAAAAGGGAATCCCGAACGACGAGATCAGCTTCTTCGATTCCAACAGCAGCACCTGGAACATCAGCCGCGTGTGCGGCACGTTCAAAGAGCGCGAAGGCTGGCACGGCTGCCAGATGCCGATCGGCGTGCTCGACCGCATCATCAAAGCCAGCAGCAATGAAGGCGACATCGTCCTCGACCCCTTTAATGGCTCCGGCACCACCTGCGTCAGCGCCGCGCTCCTGGGCCGCCGGTTCGTCGGCTTCGACCAAAGCGATGAATACGTCGCCTTCGCCCGCAAGCGGCTGGAACACGCGCTGAACGTCAAAGAAGACGGCAGCGGCGACGTGCACGATAAAAAGCGCACGTCGAAGAAAGAAACGCCAACCGATGCGTTTGGCCGCGCCCGCGTGAAACGCAAGGGTCGCAACGCGGCGGCTTAAACACGCCGCTCCGTTCCTCTCCCGGCGATACGGGGAGAGGAGAATCCACGCACACGGTACGTGCGGACGCGACACCAATCGCGCCTCGACCCGAAATTCTACCGCCGGCCGCGCGAAAAGTCGGCCAAAAAACAGCCGTTTTTCGTAGTTTTTACCGACGCGGATTTTTCGCGCGGTCTGCGAATTCGAATTTCGTATCATCCCGCCCCGCAACGCCGCCGGCGATGCAAGTCTCACCCGCTGCCAGCCCAGGGAGGCCCGCACCCGAATTGAAAAGCACCCACCACTCACCGTCCGTGGCCGTCGCCCGTGAACTGACGCCCGGCGAAGTCATCCGCTGGCAAGCCCGCCCCGATGAGTTCGCGCTGGCGCGACGGCAGTGGGGACAGTGTGCCGGGGGACTTTACTTCGTCGTGTTCTCAATCTTCTGGACGATCGGCATCCTCGGCGGGTTATCGCATGGAGCGACGAGTCGAAAAGGCGCGCCGTGGCCGGTCGGATTGATGGGGCTGGTGTTCTTCGGGGCCGGCGTATGGATGGTTCTGACGCCGTGGCGCGAATGGCGGCGGGCCGAGCGCACACTCTACGTCGTGACCACCCGGCAGGCGCTTATCATCGAGCTTGGCGATCCGACCAAGGTGACGCGATACGACCGCGCGTCGCTCGGTCGTACGATTCGCACCGAGCGC
Organism: Phycisphaerales bacterium; assembly: GCA_028288875.1. Classification (GTDB taxonomy): domain Bacteria; phylum Planctomycetota; class Phycisphaerae; order Tepidisphaerales; family Tepidisphaeraceae; genus RYN-431. The sequence goes on from JAQGHK010000281.1 coordinate 2,176, forward strand.
GACGACGGCCGCGGCGATCTCGTGTTGGAACGCTTCACCACGCAAGGCCATCGCGGCTCAACCCGTTCGCACGATATCGGATTTTTCGGGATCGGCGATGTGGCTGCCGTCGATCGGATGGTGCGTGAACTTCATGAGCACGCACCATAAGGGGCGCGGTTGGAAGGGGCGCGGTTGGGAGAACAGCTACACGCGGGAGCGCGAGCGCACTGGCGCGCCCCCTTAATTCGCCCCGTACGGATCATCCTCAGCGGCGTGCTTAGCTTGGATGGCGGTCGGGGCAGTTACGGCGGCCAGGGCGATGATCACCATGATCGCGCCGATCACCCCGCGAACCTGCGTGCGCCGGAACGGCAGGAACGCGGCTGGCAGGAGCAGCAGCGGGGCGAGGCTCAGGACGCTCATGTTGAGGCGCGTCACACCCGGGTCGGCGTAGAAATGCCCGCCGGTCAGCAGGCCGGCCATCAGGCCGTAGGTGACGACGGTCACGCCGCGGCCCTTGCGGGGGATGAAGACGGCGGCCGGCCCCATCGCGGCGGCGGCGGCGATGCCATAGACGCCCAGGACGCGCACGTTCGAACTCATCACCACGACGGCCGTCGCGCCGATCGTGCAGGCCAGCGCAATGCCGGTCGACCACGAGCCGAGTGCCGGACGGACGAAACGGGCGAGGAGCGCCATCACCACGCCGACGAGCGAAAACGACCCCGCGACGATCAGCGCCGACAGCCAACTAACCGCGCCCGTCTTAATCAGCGGCAGCGCCACCACGAGCGACACTGCGCCCGCCGTTACGCCGAGCAGCCAGCCGAAGGATCGGTGCGAAAAAGCATCCAGCACGCCGCAAAGCGTGAGCGGGATGGCGAGCCAGAACAGCCATTCCGTGCCGTCGCCCGGCGGCAGGCTGGGAACGGCGAGAAGATGGCCGGTGAGGAAGCCGGTGTACGCCGCGTAGCCGAACAGGAAGCCGATGCCCGCCGCCAGCGGCATCGCCCAGGCGCACATTTTCACCCGGCCAATGCCAGCAATCAGCCCGCTGACCAGCAGCGGCACGAGCAAGACGCGAAGCAGTTCGGCAGGAGTAACCATGAGCGTGAAGGAGTGTAGTCAAGAACCGCCGCTTGTCCCCTCTCCCGGTATGGCCGGGAGAGGGTCAGGGTGAGGGCTTCCGACGAGGGACGTTTAATTCGCCGGTGGCATGCGACGTTCAGAAACATCGCGCTTCAGACTGCTCTCAATGGGTGAACGTGTTGAAGCCCTCACCCTACCCTCTCCCGGCCATACCGGGAGAGGGAGGTATCCGCCGGCCCTGACGTGCAGGGCGTGGCGGTGCGGGAGCAACCACTCCGGACAATTACATCGTGCCTTCGAACGCCACCGTCAGCTTGATCTCATCGCCGACCGCGCCGGGCATGCCTTTGATGCCGTAGTCGCTCATGTTGACCTTCACCTCAGCCAGCACGCCCGCGCGCTTGGTGCCGGCGGGGAATTCGCCGCGGCCGGTGAGTTGGAGCGGGAAGCTCACCGATTTGGTCACGCCGTGCAGTGTCAGATCGCCGGTGACTTTCAGCGTGGTGTCGTCGGTCTTCTCGACGGCCGTGCTCTTGAAGGTGATGGCCGGGTACTGCTTGGAGTTGAACCAGTCCGGGCTCTTGAGGTGGGCGTTGCGCTTATCGTTATTGGTGTCGACGCTGTCGGTCTTCACCTCGGCCTCGACGGTGCTCTTGGTGTAGTCGGCGGTGTCCAGCGTGAACGTGCCGCTGACTTCATTGAACCGGCCAAACACATAGCCGGCGCCGGCGTGATGAGCGCTGAAGATGACCGACGAGTGAACCGGATCGACCTTGAACGAATCGGCCGCAAAAACGCTGGCGCTAGTGGCGAGGGCGGTGGTGGCGAGAACGGCGGCGAGAAATGAAAGCTTACGCATAACCTGCTCCTTCGAGTGACGTAGGGTGGGCACGGCCCACCGGTATTGAACATGGTGAGCCGTGCCCACCCTACACGGACTTTATTTTCCAGCGACCTTCGCACCGACTTCGGTCGTGTGCTTGCCCTGGAAGCGGGCGATGGCCAATTCGTTTTCGCTGGGCAAGCGGCTGCCGTCGGCGCTGGTGACGGTGGTGCTGCCGTACGGCGTGCCGCCGGTGATTTCTTTCATATTCAGCAGCTCCTGCGCGCCGTACGGCACGCCGACGGCCACCATGCCCTGGTGATAAAGGAAGTTCATCATGCCGACGAGCGTGGTTTCCTGCCCCCCGTGCTGGCTGGCGGTGGAGCTGAACACGCCGCCGGTCTTGCCGATGAGCGCGCCCTTCTGCCAGAGCCCGCCGGTCGCGGCGAAGAACGATGCAAGCTGCGCCGTCGGCATGCCGTAGCGTGTGCCGGTGCCGAAGATCAGCACATCGGCATCGGTCAGCTTCTGCGGGTCGGCGATGGGGACGTGCGCGAAGGCCTTCTTCGCTTCGGTCGCGCCCATCTTGGCGATGATGTCGGCCGGCAGCAGTTCGGGAACCTGCAGCAATTCGACTTCTGCGCCGGGGACCGATCTCGCGCCTTCGGCGATCGCCTCGGCGAGCTTCCAGACGTGTCCGTACAGACTGTAGAAAATGACTTGAACTTTGACGGCCATGGCGAATCTCCTCGAGTGATACGTGTGAAAACCAATTACGTGAGTCGTTTTACAGAAGGCTATTTTAAGAGACGTTTGTTAAATCCAGCTTAGAAAGCACGCGCTGCAGAATGTCGGCGTCTTCGGTCGACCAGTTTTTCAATAAATCAATGATGGCGACGTCGTGAATCGGGCGAAGCGCTTCGATCTGTTTCAGCCCCGCCGGCGTGATCGACAGCCGATTAATGCGGCCATCCTTTTCATCCGGCCGGCGAATCACCCAGCCGAGTTTTTCCAGCCGATCAAGCAGGCCGCAGACATTGCCCTTGGTCACCTGCAGCCGGGCGGCCAGCTCCTGCTGGGTCAGGCCGTCCCGCATGGCGAGGTTGGTGAGCACATCAAACTGCGGCAAGGTGATGCCGTGCTCGCCGAGCGTTTTCTCGGCCGTGCGGAAAATCCGCATGGCCGCATCCCCCAAGGCCACCGCCGCCTCAAGCTTGATCTGCCCCGGCGATCGCACGCGCTGCAGGTGGACGATCTTGGGGCGGGGGGTATCCACGTTAGTTTAAGTATAAACCATATGACTGGGTAAAGTCAAAAATGAAATCTCAGGTGACGCCCGCGTAGCCGCGAGCTTGCTCGCGCGGTCCGATCAAACGCGAGCAAGCTCGCGGCTACGCCGCTGAGGACAAAGTCCGCCCGCGCGTCAGATTTCAAACAGGATTCCAGTTACGCGATCCGCAGCGTTTGCTCGTTCCCGCTCACTTCAAATGCCGACCGTGTAACGACCCAAACCACACTAATCATGAAAACGACGACGCCGACTTCCAGCAGCAGGGTGGTGTCGCCGGAGAAGGCGTCGCTGACGGACGTGTCGGAGGATGAGGAAGAGGACGTCGACAGGCCCAAGTTCATCAGCTTGGTGAAGCCGAAGTAGATCATCCCAACGATCGCCAGGGCGGCCAGCCAGATCGGCCAAACAGGCACGCGGGCGGGGCGGGCAATGGCAGCGGCGGCCGGGCTCGGCAGGGCGGCCATCGCCATGGCGCGCGTCGCGAAGTCGGCGGTGCTGAGCGGCTCGGGGCGGTCGGCGAGGGCCGTGCGGAGCAGCGTGTCGAGTTCGTCATCGGTTTCGATATCACGCATGAACGGCCTCCTCGCGTAGCGAAAGTTTAAGCGCGGCCCGGGCCCGGAACAGCAGGGTTTTCACCGTGCCGGCCGGGCAATTCAAAACAGCGGCGACGGCGTCCACGTCCAAGCCCCGGCGATAAAACAGTTCCACCGCCATCGCCGAGCGCGGTTCCAGCTTAGAGACGGCGTCCCAGACGCGTTGGTTGGACTCCGCCCGTTCCGCCGCATCCGCCGGCGTTTCCGCCCGGCCGTCCGCCAAACCCGTGTCCGGCAGCACCGCCGTCGGCCGCCGCCGGGCCTTGGTCCGCCAGGCGACCAGCGTTCGGGCAGCGATGGTGTAAACCCATGTCGTCAAAGCACTTCGCCCTTCATATCCCGGCAGTGCCCGGAAGACCGCCAGATACGCCTCGGCCGAGGCGTCGTCCAAGTCTGCCCCCTGCAGACCGGTCGATTGGCCGAGGCCGAGGACGATCCGGCGGGTCTGGTCCACCAGTTTCGTAAACGCCGCCGGGTCCTGCGCGCGAAGGCGGGCAAGGTCCGGCGGCGACGATTCCGGGGCAGTCGCGTCCATGCGTCAATCGTTAGTGTCGATTCAAAGCAAAGCGGTTTCAGAATTCTACAGGACGATCCAACGACGCCTAGAAAGTCCGATGGAAAGTCAGAATTCTCTTAAAACCTGAAACCGCCCGTCCGCGCCGCGCCACTTACGGGGCAGAAGTTGTTTTACGAAAGGTTTGAATATGCCTCCCCACATTGTGAATTTCCTGCTCGGCTCGTTCGGCATCGTGGCCGCGGTGGTGCTGATCGGCGGGTCGGTCGTCCTTCGGGCTCAGCAGAATCGCTACCGCTTTGAGCTGGCGAAAAAGTCGCTGGAAACCGGTGTGCCGCTGCCATTGCCCGAGCCGACCTGGAAAGGGCTGCACCGCCAAGCGCAATCGATCTTGGCCGTCGGCATCGGCCTGCTGATTGTCGGAGGCGTAGCGTGGGGATCGGGCGTGAAAGTGGAACGGCCGGGCGAGGTGCTGATGCAGGCCACCGCCTCACCCCTGCCGCCACCGCCGCCGGGTTATCGCGATCGC
>JAQGHK010000285.1 GCA_028288875.1 Phycisphaerales bacterium
CCAGTAGATGCCGTTGATATATAAATGGACGAACGTCCCATGGACGCCTTGGCCGGTCATCGCGATCTGCGTCTGGCGCACATATTCATCTTCCGTGTAAGTGGTCTTGGATGACGAACCGGTAGCAGCCCAGGAGCGGTTGTTACCGGCCCGCAGGATCAGATCGTCGAATTCATTGGTCGCACCGCCGCCGCCGAATGGCGCGCTGTCAAAAATGGGTGCACGCAACTTAGACGGGCCGTACTTGCTGTTGAAATGGATATGGAAGGAACGCTTCAACTTCGGCTTGGCGTGCGCGGTGATAGCGGCGGTCACTCCAATATTGCTCTGCGACTTCTGCGGGTCAATATATTCAAATGAGATGGGGATTTTTGAACCCTCTTTACGCCGCGGCGTGTCGTAGAAGCCGTTCGGTCCGAAGATGGTGCCGGGGTTCACGCCGATCGACACCGTCGGAATCTGCGACAGCCCTTCCAAGGCCTGCTGTGCATACTGCGGATCATTGACGATGTCCGGATTCATGCCATAGGTCAGTGGAACGTCGACTTGATGGGGACCGGGGTTATTGATGGGCTCTTTAGGATTGGGATAGCCGACGATATCCTCCGGTTGACGGAGCACGTTTGCGGGGAAAATGTAGCTTGCGGTGAACACGGCCGTTGAAGTCCGGCCGTCTTGAAAGCCGATCGCGTGAATTACCGTCGTGTTGTCGATTCGGATCGGGCGGCTGTAAAGCGTGCCGGTGGTCGTTGTGGGCATATTGCCGTCGGTGGTGTAGCGAATCGATACACCGGTCGTGACGCTGGATAGCGAAAGATCAAACGGCTTGGTGTACAGGCCACGGTCGTGGTCGAATACGATGTCTGCGACCAGGGATGCCGGCTTGTTCGCCGCGATGGGCGTCGGGATCAGATAATCATCCGGTCCGGCCGCCGGAGGCACTCCAAAGGAAATGTCCATTTTTGGGGGAGGAAACTTCGCTCCAAAATCACTCGCGATCGTCGCGCCGTCGGGTTTGACCAGCCCCAAGTACGCGCCCGTTTCCGCCAGCTTGAAATTGGTATGCAGTGGCTTGGCCGGATCCGTGCGATTTTTATCCGACGCCCATACCAGCAGGTAGCCCTTCCCAGCCAAAGCAATGTTGGGAACTTTCCACTTCGTCAGCTTGCTGCGCTTGTCGGTGAGAAAATACCCGTCGAGGCTGATGCTCGTGGAATTGGGATTATAGATTTCGATCCAATCGGAGGCATCGCCGTCTTCGTCTTTGTTGGTCTGCCGGTTGAAGGCGAGAAATTCACTGATGATCGGATCGGCCGCCACTATGACCTGCGATCCCAGCATCACAGCCACTGCGGCGGCAGCGAGATGACTAAGCTTACCCTGTCCAGATCGACTGCCAGCAAAACAATCGAGCAATTGAACCTCCTTGACTCGCCACACGCAGATATAAATCTGTCGCTTCAGATCAAAGATTCTGAGAGAAGAATCGGAAAGGTATAAAAACGTGGCCGAGGGGCGTCTGGATCAACCTCCACGTAGTTGGTGCTGAAGTAGATCGGCCGACCATCAACCGCTGACAAATCGACACGCCGATGGTAGGAGAAAAAGTCAAAACTGGTGCCGACCGTAAGCGTCATCCGCACGATCGCTGAGCCGTCGGTGCGTTGGGCCGGCCCGCCGAAATCTAAAGTATCACCACTCTGTTTAGCACCATCGAATTTGAGGAGCAGCGACTTGCTCCCTGACTTGGCGCGTTGAATGCTGACCGTGTCGTAGCCGTTTACTCCCCCGTCGGCGAGGCCCTCCTCGACGTCCGTCGCGTATTGATTGAATCCATAGGAGATCGTCGCAGTATCGACGCCGGCACCACCGAAGAGCACATTGACAGCCGTTGGGTCTACGAGTTTGTCGTCGCCGGCGCCGCCGTCCAGATAATCGACGGCTTCGCGCCCTAAGAGTGTGTCGTTGCCGGCACCGCCGAACAATGTGTCGTTAGCACTGCCGCCGCGCAATCGGTCGTCGCCACGCCCCCCGATCGCCTCCACGGGTACAGTTAAGTAACGCCCAGCATCAACCAGATCATTGCCGGGCCCGGCGTCAATCTTGATTAGCCGCATGTCCGCCGCATGGAAGGCGCGGACCACGCCGTTCACATTCACGCGAAGAGCACCACCATCCTGCTCAATAAGGATCCGGTCAGAATGGACACCGCCTGCAATGCTCAAAACTCGGTGGCTAAGCGTCGTATCGGCCAGGATTCGATGCTCAAGCGATTCGCACTGCATGTTATTTGTATCGTCGCCGGCCGGGGTATTGCGTTTCGGAAATAATCATACTGTCGACGGTTTTTCTGGATGACGTTGGACGGAAATATACGGCGACCGCTCGGATCGGAGCCATTGTCCCAACCCTTCTGCCGATGAGCGTTTCGCACGGCTAGTCGGCTGCGAGCCAGTCGCGGTATCTTCGAATGTCCGCCGCGGTCTGTTGCACGACCTCGGGAACGCTTAGATTTCTAAAGCTGTTTTTACCCTGATATTCTGAGTGGAATGAAATAGGGCCATTGAAATTGGCCTGCTTCAGGACGGTAAGCACCTCGGGCCAGGGCGTATTGCCCTCGGCGAGCGGGCACCACTCGGCGCTATGACGTCGCCCGCCCCCCGACCGATGCTTGCCCTCTACCCAGCGGAAATCCTTGACCGCAAGCATCACCAGTCGCGGCGCGATGCGGTCGAGCGCCATGAGCCAACCCCGACTGCCCCCTTCAATAGTGGCGTGTGCCGGATCAAAATAGACGCCGATACCGCGCGGGTCGACGTATTGCAGCGCGTCGTCCAGGTCGGCGAGATTTGCGCCGAAAAAATCGTCTGAGTGGTTGTGGTAACCGCCCACGACACCGAGGCTGACGCTCAGATCGCCCAGCTCTTTCAACTTTGCGGCTACCTCCGCGCGTTGCGCGCGCAGCGTGCCAAAACCGGCATAACGGAAATAGCCGACCTTATAATGAGAGATGCCCAGCGCCGCCGCCGTTTTCAGGATCGACTCGGTGGCGGGTTCGTTCACGTCGCAAATCTCGGTGGTGATCATCGCGATTCGAAGGCCCGCAGCCGTCAGCTGCTCTGCGACGCGCGGAAGATCCTCCTCGACCCGTTCCGGCTCGACATGACCGCCCCGTCGTACGGTGAGGTCGAGCGAGGTGATACCGATCTCCCGCACCCACCCGGCCGCCTGTTCCAGCGGGATGCCCTGCAGATGCTTGCTGAACATGGAAAGACCCGCATCGATCATGATTTTTCGCTCCAAACCGGGCTAATGAATTCGCGAGTCGGACTGCCACATGTCGGGGTTCGCGCCAAGCTTGGCTTTCACATCGGCGGTGGCGGCGTCGAGACGCGCTATGATTTCGGGCGACAGCTGCACGTCCGCCGCCGCGGCGTTCCGGGTGACCTGTTCCGGCCGACTCGCGCCGACCAGAACGCTGGCGACGGTTGCCCGATGCAGTAACCACGCGAGAGAAAGGTCAGCCATTGAAAGTCCCACGCTCTGGGCAATGGATCGAATCTCGGCGACCGCCGCAAAGGTTTCGGTTTCCAATCCCGCTTCGCCGTGCCGCGCCTGCGGCCGCGTGCCGGCGAACAATCGCGTAAAGGACCGGCCGGCCGGCACTTCGTCCGCATGGCGGTACGCGCCGGTCAGCAGCCCCTGCGCCAGCGGCGAATAGCAGAGTAGATCAACGCCGTTCGCTTCGCCGAATGGGACAACATCCTGCTCGACCGCGCGGGCGAGCAGGCTATAGACCATTTGGTTACTGACCACGGGCGCGACGTTAATCGCATCGCCCAGATCCTGCCGGCCGAAATTGCAGACGCCGATGGCGCGGATCTTCCCGGCCTTCACGGCGTCCTCCAAGGCGCGCAGCGTCTGGTCGATCGGCGTCGCCGGGCGAGGCCAGTGAATCTGGTAAAGGTCGACCCGGTCGGTGCGAAGCCGTCGCAGGCTATGATCGAGCTCACGCATGACGTCCTCGGCCGTGAGCGTGGCGCTGCTGATCTTGGTCGCAACGATGGCGCGGTCACGCTTCAGTCCGTCCAGCGCCCTGCCGACACGTCGCTCGGACTCGCCGTCCCCGTAGGCCGGCGCGGTGTCGAAGAAGTTGATGCCTGCGTCCAAGGCCGCGTCAATGGTGGCGACCGCTTGAGCTTCGGGGATGCCAGGATAGATGGCGTTACCGCACAACGACATGCAGCCCAAGGCGACACTGGAGACGTCCATTCCGGACCGACCGAGACTCCGCATCCGCATAGAACCTCCACGCCTTGGCGGGATACCAGCAAGAGAATGCTTGACCGGAACACCCGCAGGAAGTTACCATTGCGGAACCGGTTTACCAAACATTTAGTCCGCGATCGCATCCTGAATGGAGCAGTTTCAATGGCCGCTGCGACCCGCCCCAATGTGCTGCTGTTGCCGCCCCCGACCTTGTACCGAAAGCTGTTCTCGGCCGAGAGCGAGCGGCGCCTTCATGAGTTGGCGGCGGTCACAAAAAACGACCAAGAGCGCAACCTCACGTCGGCCGAGTTGGCCCAGCGCATTGGCGACGCGGACGTGGTCATCACCGGCTGGGGCTCGCCCCGATTCACGGACGAGGTACTCGAAGCGGCCGGCCGCCTGAAGCTGATTTCGCACTCGGCGGGGTCGATCAAGTTCATGCTGCCGGACGCGGCCCTGTCGCGAGGCTTTGCCGTCACCACGGTTGCCGCCGCAATGGGGCCGGCGGTCGCGGAAATGTGTCTGCTGCTGACGCTCATGTCGTTGCGGCCGATTTACCGGCTCGACGCGGGGATGAAACGCGGCGAGCCGTGGTCCGCTCTCAAGCCGCTCGGCTCGGGAGACGAGCTGGCGACACAACGCGTCGGTGTTGTCGGTGCCGGCAACACCGGCCGCCATTTCGTGCGCATGCTGCGCGGCCTTGGCGTCGAGACGCGGGTCTTTGATCCGTACCTCACCGCCGAACGCGCCGCCGCGATGGACGTGGACCGGGCCGACAACTTAGATGAGCTGCTGACCACCTGCCGCGTAATCGCCCTGCACGCCCCCGCCACTCCACAGACACACCATATGATCGGCCGTCGCGAGCTGGCGATGCTGGCTGACGGCGCCGTTCTGGTAAATACGGCCCGCTCTGCACTGATCGACACCGACGCCCTGATCACCGAGCTACGCAGGAATCGCATCTCCGCGGCCTTGGACGTCTTCGACGAGGAGCCGCTGCCGGCCGATAGTCCCCTGCGCACGCTGCCGAACCTGATCGTCACGCCTCACGTGTCTTCGCACACGCGCGGCACGTACGTCCGCCAAGGCGATCTCGTCGTCGATGAAATCGAACGCTTCGTCCGCGGCGACGCCCCCCGCTATGCCGTCACGCCGGACATGCTGGCGACAATGGCGTGAGGGCTGGTTGCCGCGCGCGGTTGCGAGCCCTCGTCCTCCCGGCACCGTTTACCCGGGACCGATAGTGCTGGCACCCTTCTTGAGCAAACAGCGGCAAGCGGGCGCCGACTCAAAAAAGCGTTGTCTCATCAGCCTTGTCCAATCGCCGAGATCGAACCCAGTCCAAACGCGAGCGGCCGACGCAATCATTGCGTCAGCCGCTCGCATCTGGAAATTGAAAGTCGTCACTTAGCGCGGGTTGTTAATAGCGTCGAGCGCGAGGTCCGGATCCATTGTTTCGGCATGACCGTCGACAAAACAATAGTTGGCGCGATGGGCGCGGTAATCCGCCCGCTGTCGGATCGCAGTCAGATTGGCCGTGGTCACATTCGCGTCGTTGATCACGGCGCCGCCATGGCGCCTTGTGTCGCCACTGCCAGCCATCGTCATGTCGTACTCCCAGCCCGCCGCCGGCGGGTCGAGGAAGGTGTTTCGACTGTCACCAAAGAGGATGCGGCGCGACGAATTTTTGAGTTCGTTGACGTGCCACCAGGGCTTTTGATAGTCGACCGCCGTCAGTTCCGAAGCAGACGCCGGCCCATTGATACCGGCCGGCGAATTGGCAGGCGTCGTCGTGCCATTCGACGGCACGTGATAGCGGGTCCGCGACAGCGGTGCTTTCAGGCGGCGCGACATGCCGTAACCAATTTTGTCGGTGTCGGTCTTGCCGTCGCCGTTGTTGTCCAGGCCCTGCCATTCCGGGCAGCCGCGTGCCGCGCTCGAAATCGACGAATCTTCTAGGGTGTTGTTCACGCTGCTGCGAACATCTTTGCGGTTCAGATAAAAGGAAAGCCGCTGGAACCAGAAAACGGTCGTGGTGCCCCCGGGCACTGTGGGCGGGCCGAACGATGCGTCGAATGTCACGGGCTGCAACACGATCTGCTTGTTGTCATTTGCGTATAACGTGAACGCGGTGCCGAGCGTGCGAAGATTGCTCAAGCACTTGATCGAAGCCGCTGCCTTGCGCGCTTTGTTCAGCGACGGCAGCAGGATCGAGATCAGCAGCGCGATGATGCCGATGACGACCAGCAGTTCGACCAACGTGAATCCGCGTCGGCGACGGGTCAGGGAACGAATCGACATAAATCACCTCTTCTAAGGGGACAGAACTGTTTTCAATGTTTCGGCGAGCGGCGACGACGACCGGCGAGTAAGCCGACGACGGCCAGAAGGGACAAGGACGCCGGTTCGGGCGTGGCGGCCGCCGTATACGTGGCCGTGACGTTGTCGAGCAGATAGCCCAAGGCGGCGCCGTTCTCGCCGATCGCGAACTCGTTGAACGAGTAGGTCAGCGGGCTGGTCGTGGCGTTGCCATTCACGGCGTTTCCCGTCAGCACCGCGAGATTATCCAGGGCCAGTGTGACGACCAGGTCGTCGTTGCTGCGGGTGATCGTGAAGACGGCGTGGTGCTTGTCGGTTGTCGTCAGGCCGTAGGCCGTGTTCGTTGTCGTGGCGCCGAGGCCGACGCTGGTGCCGCCCAGGAGCGTGGTGGCCGGGTCGCCGAGCAGGCTGAGCACGTTGGTGCTCGTGCCGCCGTTGCCCGTGTCCTGCGAGACGTAGTAGCCGATGTCGTCGTCCGTGGTGGCCGAGGCGGTGGTGTCGCCGGTGACGACGGCCGCGCCCGCGTTGTAGAGGCCGAAGCGGAACGGCCGGTCGAAATCGGGAATCGCGCCGGTCAGGCGGTAATCGAAGCTGATGCTGATCGAATCGCCCGCCGACAGAGTCGTGTTCGAGAAGTTGGCCACGAGCGGCCGGGTAGTTGTGGTCGCACTGATGTTCTGGGCCGCAAACCCTCCGCCAAGGCCGGCGGCGTCGTTGACGACCGAGACTGTCGCACTGCTCGTGCCGCGGCCGAGATAGAACGGCACGCCATCGGGACTGGTCACGGCGGTGCTGGTGCCGTCGTCAGTGATGCCGTCGTTGTTACGATCGGCATCGTTGAATGAATCGCTAAAGATCGTGGCCGCGTGGACCGCCGGGGCGATCAGCGTGGTCAGACAAACCGCCGCCAGGGCGGCCGACAATCGAGTTCCTCTCCGCATACCATTCCTCCACCAAGACCCTCAACCCACCAGACCGGGCCCGGGCGGGCCGGCGGTCGATCTCCGAACGATTAATGTTTCGCCGAGCACCAGCCGTCGCGGAATCGCCGCGCCGGCCGTATCAATTTGCTCCAGCACCATCGCGGCGGCGGCGCGGCCCATGGCTTCCGTGGGCAATGCCATCACGGTCAAAGGCGGCACGACTTCGGCCACCGGGTAGCTGTCGCTGAACGTCGCGACGCTCACTTCATGGGGCACGCGGACATTCGCTTCCCATAGCAGCCGAAGCAGCGTGATCGCGGCGAAATGTGTGTACGTGATGATGGCCGTCGGACGCGCGGCCGGGTCGCGCAATGTTTCGACGAACGCATCGAGTGCGCCGCGAACGATCCGCATGTCGCCGCTGGCGCCGCCCGCCTGCATTTCCGTTTGGTAGCCGGCGATGCGCTCCGTGACGCTGTAGTGCGGCGGCACGTCGCCGAGGAAGAAGGTGATGCGGCGATGGCCAAGGTCGAGAAGGTGCCGGGTGAGCTGGCGTGCGCCGTCGTTGTCATCCGGCAGGACGATCGGCAGGGCCAGATCGCTGTCGGCGTTGACTAGAGCGACCGGCAGCCGGACCTGTTCCAGCAGCGAGGCCAATGTCTGGTACAGGCGACTGAGCACGAGGCAGCCGTCGAGGCGCTGGTCGGTCAGTAGTTCGCCCCAGCCCGCCGGATCTTCGCCGAGCGGAACGAACATCACGTGGTAGCCGCGGGCGCTGAGCGTCTCGTTGATGCCCGCCATGATGCCTTCGTAATTGCCGCGG
>JAQGHK010000298.1 GCA_028288875.1 Phycisphaerales bacterium
AGCCCGTCGATCATCTTTTCCATGCGATCCAGAAACGCCTCGTCATTGCCCAGCGGCACCCGCAGCACGTTCGCACCGGCCATCGTCGGTGCGTACAGGTGCGCGGGGAAGGCCGGGTCGGGCACGATGGCCGTATCGCCGGGGCCGAGCAGCGCCAGGCACATGTGGCTGAGGCCCTCTTTGCTGCCGATGGTGACGATGATCTCGTTCTCGGGATCCAGCTCCACGCCGTACTTGGACTTGTAGCGCTTGGCCACTTCGTTGCGCAGGCCGGCGATGCCGTTGCTGACGCTGTAACGGTGGTTGCGTGGGTCGCGCGCGGCGCTGGCGAGGCGTTCGACGATCGGCTCGGGCGTCGGGTCCGTCGGATTGCCCATGCCCAGGTCGATGATGTCGACGCCGGCCACGCGCTTGTCGTACTTGGTCTTATTGATCCGGGAAAACAGGTACGGCGGCAGCCGCTCCAGGCGGGGGCTGACGTCGATTTTGAAAGGCTTATCAGGCATGAATGACTCGCGGTCAGTGAATGCGGAATCTCAAGTGCGAACACTTCGATCAACAGTCGCCCGCAAAGGCGGTGAGCGCTCTCACCGCCCCACCTCGCGATCGAGCGCGCTTTACGACGGGCGCGTCGACGGCACGGTGGCGGGCATCGTCGCCGGTGCGGGCGCGGGCATTGGTGCCGGTGCGGGACGAATCGCTTCCACTGGCGCGGGCGCAGCTACGGCCGGCGCCGCTTTTGAAGCAGGTGCGGTGGCAGGCGGCGCGGGCGGTGCGACCGGCTCGGTCGCGGTCGGCGTCTTGTCAATCGCAGGCGGCGGCGTTGCCGGCACTGAGGTCGGATTCTTCTCCGTGGAGCCCGGAACCGTTGTCGCCGCGCTGGTCGGAGCGTTGGTTGCGGGCATCACCGCCGGAGCGGCCGGGCCGGCCGGCGCGGTCGCGGGAACGGCTGCCTTCTGGCGGTCCTTCTCCATCTGGTCACGCATCTTCTCGCGGTCACGGATCAGCTGATCGCGGGCCGCAAGACGGCGGTCGAACTCAGCCTTGAGCGTCGGCTCGGTCACGGCCAATTGCTGGAGCGCCTGCTGGGCCAGCTTGCTGCGGACACCCTTGACGGCCTCCAGCACCAGTTTGGCACTGTAGTCTTCGCGCAGGCTGCCTTTGACATCCTGAAACTTGATGGCCTTCGGCGGGATGCGCTGCTCCAGCTTAATCAGGTAATACCCGCCGGCAGCGGCGACCGGGTCCGACACTTCGCCGGGCTTGAGGGCGAACGCGGCCTTCTTGAAGTTGTCCGGCAGCCGGGTGGTGTTGGGCGTGAACGGCGGCAGCTCGCCGCCGAGGCGCTTCGTATTCGGATCGCGGCTGACCTGCCGGGCGACGGCGGCGAAATCATCGCCGGCATCCAACTGTCGGCGGACCGCGGTCGCTTCCTGCGGATTGGCAACCACAATAATCCGCACCTTGGCCTGCGCGCCGTATTCCTCGTCGAACAGGTCCTGCAGCATCTGATCTGTGATGGCTTTAGAGATGTTCGGCTCGACCAGCTTTCGCAGGCGGGCGTTGGTGTCGACGATGATCGCAAGCTCAGCCCGCGTGCTCATCTGGTCGTGCGGCTTGGGCTGGGCGAGGAATTGGTCCAGCAGCTTTTCGCGGTCGTCGCCGGGCTGCAGGTTCGGGAACATCTGGTCGACCGTCCAGTTGTACTCGTATTTAATGTCGGCCGGCGAGACCTTGATGCCGCCCTGCTGGCAGGCATCGCGGGCCATGTCGCGCTGGATCAGCAGCATCAGCATGTTGAAGCCGTATGCTTCCAGCATCGGCTTTTCCAGCTCAGAACGACGGATTTGCGTCGTGCCGACGGTGGCGATGACCGGGTCATCCATCGCCTGCGTGGTGGCGGGCGTAGTGGTCGGATGGAACGGCGGCGGGGTCGGATGGTCGACCGATTGCTTGGACGGCGTACACCCGGCAAGCAGGCCCGCCGAGAGCGTGACCGACGCCAAGGATTTGGCGAAGGATTTGCGTGCGGCCTTGGACACGGTCTTTGACACGTTCGGCTGACTCAGCATAAGACGGGTCACTATGAAAGCGTGGCATAGCCAAGTCAAGCGAACCCGATTCCGCCAACCAATGCTTTGGACGGCTGCCGCCCTGTTTCTGCTCGCCGGCCGGGCATTGGCCGAGCCGCGGGTGCTGCTGATCAGCATCGACGGGTGCCGGCCCGACATTCTCCTCAGGGCCGACATGCCCACCGTCCGCGACATGATGGCGCGTGGCTCGTTCACGTTCTGGGCCACCACCACCCCCGCCGCCATCACCCTGCCGTCGCACACCAGCATGCTGACCGGCGTCACGATCGAACGCCATGGCATCAGCGGCAACGACGACGACATGGCAGCCACCAAAACCCTAAAGGTGCCGTCCCTGTTCGATCTGGCGCACGACGCCGGCATGAGCACGGCGATGGTGTCGGGCAAGAGCAAGTTCATTGTGTTTGCCCGTTCCATCGATCACCTCTGGTGCCCGGACGCCGTCAAAGGCTTCAAGCGCGTCAAGTACGGATCGACCATTCCCACGCTCAAGTCCGGCACCGTGCCCGACAGCGAAGTAGCCGATCATGTGATCGACCTGCTGAAGGAAGAACGGCCGCGGGTGCTGTTCGTGCAC
>JAQGHK010000309.1 GCA_028288875.1 Phycisphaerales bacterium
CGGTCGGGGTTCAGGCAGTCCTGAACGGCGGTGCCTTCCTTGAGGAATTCGGGGTTGCTGACCACGGCGAAGTGCGCCTTGGTCTGGCTTTTGAGGAAGTTGTGCAGCTTGCGGTTCGTGCCGGCCGGAACGGTCGACTTCACGATGATCGTGACGAGGTAGTCGTTGGCCATTTCCGCCAGGGCGTCGCAGACTTCCTTGCCGGCGGTTTCGAGGTAGGTCATGTCGACCGTGCCATCGGGCTTGGGCGGCGTGCCGACGCAGAGGAACACGACTTCGGTGTCCTTGGCGGCCTTCTTCACGTCATCGGTGAAGGAGATCGAGCCATTGGCGATCGACTCGTTCATCAGTTCCTGCAGGCCGGGTTCGAAGATCGGGCAGTGGCCGGCCTGCAGGGCCTTGAGCTTGCGCGGGTCTTTCTCGACGCCGCGAACGGTGTGACCGATGTTGGCCAGGCAAACGCCAGTGACCAGACCCACGTAACCGCAACCGATGATGGTGACTTCCATAAGCGAGACCTCTATCAGACCGTCTAATATAAATTCAGGAGAACAAGCGCGATTAGACACGCCGCCCCGGCGGACGTGAGTCCGCGTATTGGTTTATCGGCCGATCAGGCGTCAGACTTCCGCCAGATTGCCACCACATTGGACGAAACTATCGGCACCGCGGCTACGGCTGTCACGCGAAAAATTCGTAATCCAAGGTCGCGATAACGTAAAAACCCGCCTGGCGCGTACGCCAGGCGGGTTTTCTGCGACATATTGCGGCAATCGGGCCGCAAACCTTTAGCTTAATCCTGCTCAAACAGGGCGGTCGACAGGTAACGTTCGCCGATCGAGCACATGATCGTGACGATCACCTTGCCCTTGTTTTCGGGCCGGGCGGCGATCTTCGCGGCGGCGGCCATGTTCCCACCGCTGCTGATGCCGCCGAAAATGCCCTCTTCCTTGTGCAGGCGGCGGGCCCACTCGAAGGCCTCTTCGTCGGTGACTTGGATCGTCTCGTCAACGATGTCCAGGTGCAGATTCTTCGGCACGAAGCCGGCGCCGATGCCCTGGATCTTGTGCTTGCCGGGTTGAACCGGCTTGCCTTCACGCGTCTGCGTGATGACGGGGCTGGCGACAGGCTCGACGGCGATGGCTTTGAAGTTCGGGTTACGCTTTTTGATCACTTCGGCTACGCCGGTGATCGTGCCGCCCGTGCCGACGCCGGCAACGATGATGTCGACCTCGCCGCCGGTATCGACCCAGATCTCCTCGGCCGTCGTCGCGTGGTGGATGGCGGGGTTCGCGGGATTTTCGAACTGCTGGAGGATGAAACCTCCCGAGCGTTCCTTCGCGATTTCGGTCGCCTTGGCGATCGCGCCCTTCATGCCGTCGGCGGCGGGCGTCAGCACCAGCTCAGCGCCAAGGGCCTTGAGCAGTTTGCGGCGTTCGAGCGACATGCTCTCGGGCATCGTCAGCACCAGCTTGTAGCCCTTGGCGGCCGCGACAAATGCCAGGGCGATACCCGTGTTGCCGCTGGTCGGTTCGACCAGGACGGTGTCCTTGGAGATTTTGCCGTCGCGCTCGGCGGCTTCGATCATGGCCAGGCCGATACGGTCTTTGACGCTGCTGAGCGGGTTGAAGAACTCGCACTTAGCCAGCACGGTCGCGCCGCCGGCGGGAATGATGCGGTTAATCTTCACCAGCGGCGTGCCGCCGATGGTTTCGGTGATGTTCTCGAAGATACGGCCTTGTGGTTTCAGCGGCATAGGTTGCTCCTCTTAAATGGACTTAGCCAGAAATCGGTTCACTCTGCTTCATTCGCAAGCTTGATTTGATGCTCTTGGAAAGTACCGTCCGCGTCCAGTACCCAGGCCCGCGGGGCGGGGTTGGCCGGGTCTTCGAAGCCGACAATAATGTAAGTATATCGCGGCCAGGCACGGTCATTGTCGAATCCACTAGGCGCGGCCGGCCCGCGGGGGTGACTGTGGTAAATGCCGACCAGATCAAGGCCGTCCGCAACCGCCGCCTGCTCGGCCCGCATCTGGGCCAGCGGGTCGAGGGCGTATCGCGATAGCCGCTCCTCGGCGACCGGCCAGACGTTCTCCATCGACACCACGCGGCGGATGACGGCTTCGTCGCCGTCCATGGAGCCCAGCATCAGCCCGCACGCTTCCTCCGGCCGCCGCTTGGTGCAGTCGGCCAGCATCGCTTGGCGGGCTTGGGCGCTGAGCTGAATCATGGATGCGCGCTACCGACTGCGGGGCCGGTGGCCGGCAAGGTTGCGGGGCGGTTTCGCAGTTCCGACTGTTGCTGCATTTTGGCCAGGCGCACGCGGTCCATCATCTTGGAAACGAATTTGTTTTCCGGATCGAGCAATCGCCAATATTCGAGACCCTTCTCGGTAATCTCGATGTCTTTTAACTTCGCGCCGATCAGCGTCATCCGCTTGGCCGTTGCCAGGCGGCGGGTGACGAGCTTTTCGCTGGCTTGCCGGGCCACATCGGCGGCCTCGCGGTATTTCTCGAACATCAGCAGGAAGCCGGATTTGTTCTCGAGCGCGGCCCCGTCGTACGGGTTGTCGCGGAGAGCCGCTTCGTAAAGCTCGCGCATGCCGAACAGGTCGCCACGGCTGCCAGCCAGCACGCCGAGCAGGTCGCGGGCCATCCACGACCGCGGGTTCTGCGCCAGCATCCGGCGGTACAGCGTCTCAAAATTCTCCCACTGGGTGGCCGTTCGGTAGGTGAGTACGGACAACACTGCCAACACCGCGACGCCCCCCGCCACGCCCGCCCGCGGCCAGCGCCAGATGAGCAGCGCCGCCGCCATCCCCACGCCCGCCAGCGACTGGTACACGTAATGGTCGGTCACGGTCGAATATTGCTGCATGTCGAACGGCTTGATGCCCGACACCGGCAGCACCGGCACGACAAACAGCACGGCCGCCAACACCCAGCGGCGAGATCGCATCAGCAGCACGCCGATCAGCACCGCGACCGGGACGATCCATGTCCAATAGATGCTGCCGTTTTCCAAGATGACGGTCGGCCGCCGCCCGTAGTCGACGGACAGTTGCATCGGCCAGAGCAATTTGCCGAGGTAGAACGCGTAAGTATCCCCCGCCGCCAGCGGCCGAAGCAGGGCGCTCACGCGTTCGGCGCCGGTGTCGCCCTGGGCGGCCTGAATGATGAAAGCGATGCTGAGCGCCGGCAGTAGGAATAGGATCAGTGACGCCGTCCGCTTTGCGACCGACGTCCGCCGCACGGTCCAATCGACCGCCAGCAGCAGCACCGGCAGCACCATCGCGGTTGGCTTGCTAAGTGTGGCCAGGATCGCCGCGAGCAAGGCCAGAAGCCACCAGCCATCGCTGAACGGCGTCTCCGGGTCTCGCTCAGCGTACCGTGCGTAAAAGCCGATCGCCAGGATTGTGAACAGCCCGCAATACTCGTCCTTCAGGCCCGTCGTCCACGCGACTGATTCCACCTGCATCGGGTGAATCGCAAACAGCAGCGCCCCGATCATCGCCGGCCAGCGGCTACGCGTGAGCGTCGAGATCGTCCATGCCGCCGCGACCGCTGCCAAGCTGTGCGTCAGCACCGATACCACTTTGAACGACACCGGCGACAACAGGTAATCGCCACCGGCGATCGTTCCCTTGTGGAACGCCCAAGCGAGCAACTGCCAAGTCGACAGCGCCAGCGGCATGTAAATGTGGAACGACGTTTCGGTCCAGAACGACGTGAAATGCGGCCAGGTTGGCTCCAGAACCTTCTGGTTCTGCAGGATCATGATGTAGTCGTCCAACGGCGAAAAACCGGTCCGCAGTACCGGCGTAAAGACGGCGAACGTCACCAGCATGACGGCCAGAAGGTCCAGCCAGGAGACGCGCCGGGAAACGCCCTCGTGCGCGAGTGTCGGCAGCGGCAGTTCAGTCATTGTTATCCAAGGTATCGCGAGACGATGGCCCGTGCACGGGCGGGGTCGGCCGTGCCGTGCACCAGCGCCCGGCCGTCGGCGAAGAGGGTCAGACCGATGCCCGGCTCGGCGTCGAGGCTGATCAGGTATTCCGTGCGATGCACATCAAACCGGTCGCGTAAGGCTGCTTCGGTGCGATCGAGGGAGAAATTCGGCGAGACGTGCGTTCGCACCTGCACGCTGTTGCGGCCACAGAGCGAGGCGGCCGGCGCGGCGGCGCTGTTAAGGAATTCGAAACGGCGATGGCCACAGCAGGGACAGGCAGCCGATTTCGCGTCGGCGAGATCGATCTCCCGGAACCGCCAATCCCATGCGTTTAGCGTGAGCAATTTTGCGACGGGCGGTTCGCCAACCAAAATGCGAATCGCGGCGGCCGCCTGCAGATTCGCGACAATGCCGGCCGCTGGGCCCAGCACGCCGGCGACATCGCATGTCGCCACTTCTCCGGGCAAGGGCGGTTCCGGGAAAACACAGCGCAGGCAGGGTGTCGGTTTCGACGAAGGAGCCGGCGAGGGCACGATCGTCATCACCCGCCCTTCCACGCCGACGCAGCCGCCGTACACCCACGGCAGACCACGCTTTAGGGCGACGTCGTTGATCAGATACCGCGTGGCGGCGTTGTCCGTGCCGTCCAGCAGGAGCGTTGCCCCGCTGCGCTCGATCAGAAGTTCAATATTGTCCGGCCCGACGTCCCGCACCTCGGCGTGCAGGTCGGTGTGGCGATTGATCTCCGCCAGCCGGGCCATCGCGGCGATGACTTTCGGCGAGCCGACGTCCGCCTCGGCGAACAGCGTTTGACGCTGCAGGTTCGTCAGTTCGACGATATCCCGGTCCACCAGTGTCACCCGCCCAACGCCCGCGCGGACCAGCGCGTCGGCCAGCACCGTGCCGAGCGC
>JAQGHK010000043.1 GCA_028288875.1 Phycisphaerales bacterium
GGCTATGGCAGCGTACGACCTCGCGGAATATGGCTTGAAGAATGACGGCATCGCCGGGACCCGCGATCTTGCGCCTGCGTTGCCAAACATCTCGGCGGACTCGGATCAGTTGCACCAGATCATCATCAATCTGATCGTCAACGCGCAGCAGGCGCTGGTCGAGATGGGAACGCCGGATCGCGCCCTGACCCTACGCACTGCGATCGGCGAGACGCCCGATACCGTGATTCTAGAAGTCGCCGACAATGGCCCCGGCATTCCCGATGAAGCACGGCGGCGCGTGTTCGAACCCTTTTATACCACCAAGCCACAGGGCCAGGGGACGGGCGTCGGCCTGTCCTTTTCGCAAGGGCTGGCAGAAGCGCATGGCGGGCGGCTCGACCTGATGCCGACGCCGCGCGGCGTCTGTTTCCGGCTGACGCTGCCGGTCGATCCGGACCAAGCGGCAACGGCGGTTCCGGCTCGGGCTGTGGCGACGGGCGAGCTTCCGTTACGCCGCGCGCTCGTGATCGATGACGAGCGGGAGATCGCTGAATCACTCGCCGATTTCCTGTCGTTCGAAGGGTTCAATTGCGATATCGCGGCCGGTGGAGCTGAAGCTCAGGCGCGGCTGGCGCTGGGCGATTACGATTTGATCGTCAGCGACTTGCGCATGCCAGGAATCGACGGCCCGGCGCTCCACACATGGATCGCCGCCGAGCGCCCCGACCTGCTCTCTCGCGTCGCCTTCGCGACCGGCGACACGCTGGGGGCCGCGGCCGCGCGCTTCCTCGACGAGGTCAAACGGCCGGTCCTGGAAAAGCCTTTCACTCCCGAAGCCGTGCATCTTTTCCTTCAACAAATGGACCTCGCATGACGCCTTCTGATCCCGGCACTCAGCCCGCGCCCTATATCGTCGTCGTGGATGACGAAGAAGATCTGCGCGAACCCGTTGCCGCCTATCTGCGCGAGCAGGGCATCGATGTGGACGAGGCCGGTGGTGGTGCCGCACTCGATCTGCTGCTTGCGCGGCGCACCCCCGCCTTGGTCGTGCTCGACGTGACCATGCCGGACGAGGACGGCTTCAGCATCGCCCGGCGCCTGCGCGCGAACCACGACAATATCGGCATCGTCATGCTCACGGCGCGCCGCGACGTGATCGATCGCGTCGTGGGACTCGAGCTGGGCGCCGATGATTACATCATGAAGCCGTTCGAGCCGCGCGAGCTGCTTGCTCGCATCCGTTCGGTGTTGCGTCGCCTCGCCGTCGGGACTCCGAGCGTGATGGTAAGGAGCAGCCTCGACATTGATTACGACGACGAGGACGAGGGAGACGAATATCGGCCCGCCGCCCGCGCCGACTATCACGATGAATTCTGGATACCCACTACGCGTGGCCAGATTCGGGTGCCGGTTGAGACGATCGAGTGGATCGAAGCAGCGAAGGACTATGCGCTGCTCCACACGCCCGAGCGCAGCCACATGATCCGCATCACGATGTCGGCGCTTGAAGACGGACTAGATCCCGCCAAGATGATCCGCGTTCATCGTTCCGCATTCGTGCGACCCGGCTCGGTCCAGCGGATCAGTACGATCGGGCGGCATATGGTGCTCGAGTTGCATTCCGGCGCGGCCGTCCGTGTCGGCCCCCGGCATTGGGGCGAAGTTCGCCACCGGTTGATGGGCAAGCCGGCGCTTTAGCCGTGCGCCCGTCGCAGCCTTGGTGACGCGCCGGTTGCCAGCGGCCCAGAACGTCAGGCGAATTTTGGACAACAAAGCGCGACCGCTCTAACGATATTGGAAAGCAGCGGTGCATTTGGCCTGACACTCCCCTTCCGTCTACAACGAAGAGCCGCCGACTAGGGAGTCGGGGCTCTTTCGCGTAGGACCGAAAGGTTAGGCGAAACGGATGCGTGTGCCGACCTTTGGCTTGCGACGCATGGCATAACCCAAGCCGCCGAAGCCGACCATCATCAGTGCCCAGGTCGCCGGTTCGGGCACCGCCGACACTTCGGCGACGGCAACGTTCGAACTGTGCCACAGCTTGCCACCCGCCGAATAGGTCAGATTGCTGATCGTGGGCGTCGATGAAACGCCGAGCATCGCGAAGCCAAAACCGGGCGTGGCCGGGCTGACGCTGAAGCTGCCGAGTCCGATGTTGTTGCCGACGATCAACATGTCCGAGCCCTTGGTGAACGAGAACAACGCCGGCCCGGCATAGGGGACGTTAAAACCCGTGAGAGTCAGGCCTGCCGGAGATGGCAGCGTGATCGGCGCGGCATTGTCGAACGTGAAGGTGAAGATGCCTGTCACCGGGTCGGTCGGCGCGCCGGATTCAAAATTGGTGGCAGTGATCGAATAGGATTTCGTAACCACGGCGGCATTGGCCTGGGTCGTCGTTATCGTCGCCAGGGCCGCCGCACTGATCGCGGCAAGCAACGTATAGCTTTTCATTCAGAATCTCCTCCGGGCGGCGTACCGGCCCGTCGCATGGGGTCCAACCTTCGCGACGGCGCAAGCGACTTTCCCGGGCGGGCCGATCGCTTGATCACGCCGCCGCTGAGGTCGCTCCCGTCTGACGAGAAGGTGACCAGAGTGTTAGCCAGACGACGGGCGAGGTCCCGCTCGCTTCGACGAAGTCGCGCTGGCATCGACGAAGTTGCGACGAAGTGCGACGAAGGATCGGGAATCCCCTCGGAGTACATATCCAAGATCGATGGATTCCCGCCGCCCGCAGCGCAGGATGCCCGCATGGCTCGTGCTAATCGCGACGCTGAGTGCGTTGATAGCGGTCTGTCGTTCAGGGCAACCCGCTAGCTGCCGGCTCCTACAAGCGGTGCTTAAGCTCTGACAAAGCCCAGCCACACGGCATTGTCTGACACGACACGCTAACACTCCGATGCGAGCACGCGATTGTTATCGATGTCATCATCTGATAATTAACTGTAGCTGTCGCGAACCTGATCGCGACAAAGAAAAACAAAGCAGGGAGTGCCAGGCAGTGGAAGAGCGATTTTGGGCCGGCATAGCGAGACCGCTGGCGGCGGGCGTCGTTGCAGCGTTGGCGGGAGCAGGGGCGATTGCACAATCGACACCCACGCCGGTCAATGTACCTGGTTTCGCGTTGCCATACTCGATCTACAATCCGCCGGAAACGGTCACACTGTTCGAGCGGATGCGCCGGCAGGCGCCGCTGCCGCCTAATGCTCCGATCGTCGAAGCACGCAAATTCTACGGCGCGCAGAACGAGGATCGCGTCAAGCGGATGCGCG
>JAQGHK010000372.1 GCA_028288875.1 Phycisphaerales bacterium
CAGCACCGGCCCCAACAGCGGCGCGCCGACCGTCAGTGCCCCGCAGGAAAACAGCAGCGGCACGATCCGCTCCGGGTCGCTGGAGCAGAGCAACGTCGACATCAGCAAAGAGTTCATCAACATGATCGTGGCCAGCACCGGCTTCACCGCCAGCAGCCGCGTCATTACGACGAGCGACCAATTGCTGACCGAACTCATGAACACCAGCCGCTAGGACCGATAATAAATTAGAGGGCAGAGGGCAGTAGGCAGAGGGCAGAAATACGAAGACCGTTCGTGGTCCGTGCATTTCTGTCCTCTGTCTACTGTCCTCTGCATACTCACGACTTTAGCTCCCGCGGCAGGTGTTCATTCTGCTGTCGCGGGGGCAATTTTTATTAGAGGGCAATAGGCAGAAGGCAGTGGGCAGAAATTCGAAGACCTCTCCGGGTCTGTGCATTTCTGCCCTTTGCCTCCTGCCCTCTGCATACCGCCATGATCCAGGTCACTCGCCTTAACGGTACGGAATTCGTCATTAACGCGGACAAGATCCGGTACGTCGAGCAGATTCCGGACACCATGATCTGCTGCGATACCGGCGAGAAGCTGCTGGTCAAAGAGTCGATGAAAGAAGTGATCCGCCGGACCATTGAATACGCCCGGGCCGTGCGTCGACCGATAACCGATTGAGTTTCAGCGTTTGCAGTCAGGCTTTTTCACATCAATCCGCAGCATTGGACTTCGCAAAGTTCAGTAGCGCCGTTTTTGCGCCGATACCGACCGTGACGGGACCTCTCGAAAGGGCCTCACTATGTCGGATCATGCTGAAAAGAAAAAAGAAGAGAAACCGGCCGAAGGCGGCGAGCACGGTGGCGAAGCCAAGAAGAAAGGCGGCATTGGCGCGCTTCTGACGAAGCTGCCAGTGCTGCTCGGTGGCGCGATGGCGATTGAAGCCGTCGTCATGCTGGTCGGCTTCAAGATCCTCGCCGGCGGCCCCAAGGCGGCGGACGCCGCTGTCGTCCTGGACGACAAGACCGCCTCCGCCGAACACGGCGCGGCCAAGGGCGAAGAAAAAGCCGAGGGCGGCCACGAAGCCCCGGCCAAATCCGAACACGAAGCGCCCGCCAAGGCTGAAGGCGGCCGCGAAGCCGCACCCGCCAAGGCCGAGGGTGGGCACGAAGCGCCCGCCGCCGAAGGGCATGGCGAGGCCAAGGGCGCCGAGGCCGAAGCGGCGCCCGTCGATCCGAAGAAGCAAATCGAAATCATGGTCGTGGAATTCCGCGCCCCGAACAAAATCGGCGGCAAGACCTTCCTCTACGACGTCAGCATGTATGCGGTCACCAAGGCTAGGAACAAAACGCAGGTCGAGACGGCGTTTAAGGAACGAGGGGCCTTGATTAAAGATCGCGTGCGAACGATCATCGCGCAGTCGGACCCGGACAAACTCGGTGGCGGGGCGGAACCCGGCCTCGAGACGCTCCGGCGGCAGGTACGATATCAGTTGGAACAGATCGTCGGCGAAGGCCTCATCGACGAAGTCCTGGTTCCCCGCTGCATCCCCTTCCGCACCGATTTCTAGCCCGCCGGCTATCGTTGCCGGCCGCCAAGGATGGTGTGCATGGCTGACGAGAAACCGACTGATCCGGCGTATGACGCGCAGGCGTTCGCCGACGAACTGCTCAAAATGGGCAGTTTCGCCGACGCGACTGCCGGCAGCGCGCCCGCTGCGGGTGCCCCGAGCGCGGGTATGTCCGCCCCGGACCCCGCGTCCGACCCGAACGCGCCCAACTTGGCCGAACTGGAAGAACTGCTCAAGCAGGCCAGCTTCGATCCGGCCCCGTCCGGTGGCGGTGGTGGCGGCTCCCAGTCCGCGGCCGATCAGGCCTTGTCCGACCGCCTGATGGAAGAAGCCCGGGCCGGCAGCGGCAATCGTGGCGCTCCGTTGCCCTCTACTTCGGCGTTCGACCTTCCCGCCTTTGAAAAAGCACTGAATGCCGCCCAAGCCAGCAGCATCGATCTATTGCGCGACGTCGATCTGAACGTCAAAATCGAGCTCGGCCGTAGCCGCATGCTCGTGGAAGACGTGTTGAAACTGGTCGAAGGCAGCGTCGTCGAGCTCGACAAGCTCGCCGGCGACCCGGTCGACGTCTTCGTCAACGATCGCCTCGTGGCCCGTGGCGAAGTGCTGGTGCTGAACGATAACTTCTGCGTTCGCGTGAATGAAATTATCGCTGCGATTAAGGAAGAGGCGTGAGGCAGTCGATTTCGCGGTTTGCCGGAGCGTCCGGGCTCCGTGCGGATGGATCCATTGCCCGCGATGCGTTGCGCATCCTCGTAATAATTGCGGTGTTATTTGCCGCGTTCACGCCCGCCATCGCCCAGACCTCTCGCCCGAGCACCACGACGGCTGCTTCGAGCGCCCTTGAAACGCAATCGATCCAACGAGCGCGGCCCGTGAGCGGGGAAGACGAAAATAAAGGGATCGACTGGACCAAGCTGACGCTCGCGATGTTCGTCGTGCTCGGCCTGATCGTGGCGCTCAAGTACGTGGCCATCTGGCTGTTCCCCGGCGTACGCGTGGGCGGCAGCGGGCGGGGCGTGCGGTTGCTGTCACGGACGGCCATCGCGCCACGGCAGCAGGTGCTGCTGCTGCAGGTCGGCCGACGCATCTTGGTCGTCGGCGAAAGCGGCGGGGCGATGTCGCCACTGGCCAATATCGAAGAACCGGACGAAGTGGCCGAACTGCTCGGGCAGACCTCGTATACGACGCCGGCATCGGCTTCCAGCCGGTTTAAAGCGATGTTCGGGCGGGCCGAGCGGGATTATGAAGAGCCGCTGCCCGAAAGCCTGACGGCGTCGGACGATCTTGAAGCGTCCCGGTCCGGCGAGGCCGCCGTTGGCGAGCCGGGCACGCCGGTTGATCCGAACATCGCTGCGGCACAGGACGAAATTTCCGGATTGCTGGATCGGATGCGATCTCTCTCGAAGCAAGTGAAACGCTGATCGCAGCGGGTTGAACGCTGATCGCTGGAGCCCAGGGGCAGGATGCCCGTGGCTGTTGGAAGACATCAGGGAAGGGCAAAGGGCATGGACGCTCGCACACGCAGAATCGCCGGCTGGTTGGCCGTGCTGATCGTTATCGCCTTGCCGGCGGGCTTCGCGGTCGCGCAGACTGTCCCGCAGCCCTTCGCCGGCGCCGTTCCAGACATCAGCTCCCGTGAAAACGCGCCGGCCGCCCTGCAGATCCTGCTGCTGCTGACGGTCCTGTCGCTCGCGCCGGCGATCCTACTGATGATGACCAGCTTCACGCGGATCGTCATCGTGCTCTCCCTGCTCCGCCAAGCCATGGGCACCCAGCAACTGCCGCCGAATCAGATCCTGATCGGCCTGAGCATGTTCATGACCTTCCTCGTCATGCAGCCGACATGGACGAAGGTCAACCGCGACGCCCTGCAGCCTTATCTGAAGGGCGAGAAGACCTGGCAGGTCGCCTTGGACGATTCGCAGGGGCCGCTGCGCGAGTTCATGATCAATCAGATTCGGTACTGGAAAAACGAAGAGGACGTGCTGCTTTTCGAGAGCTTCGCACAAGGGCACCGGGTGGATTTAACGTCGTATGACAAAGTCAGTACGCTCACGCTGATTCCGGCCTATGTTCTGAGTGAACTGAAGGTTGGCTTTCAGATGGGGTTCACCATTTACCTTCCGTTTCTGGTGATCGACATCGTGATCAGCAGCGTGTTGATCAGCATGGGCATGATGATGTTGCCGCCTGTTTTGATCTCCTTGCCGTTTAAATTGCTCCTTTTTGTTTTGGTTAATGGTTGGCGCTTGATTACAGGCAATTTAATGGATAGCTTTGTGCATTAAAGTTTCTTCACCTGCATGGATGCGGGGTTCGGAGAAGCTTCAAATCAGCTTGCCTTCACAGGCAGCACTCACGGACGGGTGTGCAGCATGACGATCGATACCGCAAACGACCTGATCGCCCACGCGTTGACCCTGTCCCTGATGATTGCAGCCCCGATGCTGCTCATCGGATTGCTGGTCGGCGTGGTGGTTTCCCTGGTGCAGGCCGTCACGCAGATTCAGGAACAGACGCTCAGTTTCGTTCCGAAAATCACCGCAATGATCATGGCCGCCGTGCTGCTGATGCCTTGGATGCAAAGCCAGATGCTCGAGTACGCGTCGACGATCTTCCGTGGCACGATGTTCCACTAAATCCAGGCCGTTTCGGGGGTTTTTCGGCCATGGCGCTGGAGCTGACGTTCAATTTCCTCATCGTCTACGTGCTGGCCTTTTTCAGGCTGGCGGGGCTGATGTTGATGGCGCCGCTGTTCGGGTCGGCCAAGATTCCCAAGCGAGTGAAATTGTTGTTTGCGCTGGTGGCGACCATCTCCATGGCGTCGGTCCTGCCGCGCTCCGTGGAACTGCCGCCGACGATCGGGCTGGTCAGCTTTCATATCGCCGGCGAGATGATTTTCGGCCTGGCAATGGGGTCGATTGTCAGCTTCACCTTCATCGCCAGCCAATGGGCCGGCGAAATGATCGGCCAGCAGATCGGCTTCAACCTGTCTGAAGTCTTCGACCCCCAGTTCGGCCAAGCCGGTTCGCTGGTGGGCGACATGTATTTCATGATTACGCTGATTGTGTTCCTGTCGATCAACGGACACCACATGTTGCTGGCCGCGGTTCACGAAAGTTTCAAAAGCGTGCCGCTAATGACTCT
Organism: Phycisphaerales bacterium; assembly: GCA_028288875.1. GTDB lineage: Bacteria > Planctomycetota > Phycisphaerae > Tepidisphaerales > Tepidisphaeraceae > RYN-431. Next base: position 4,709 of record JAQGHK010000372.1, read on the forward strand.
GGGTTTTGATCGCGATTTGTTTGACACATTTACGCAGCTCTTCACGACCGCCACCACGTTGGCGATGCGGTTGGCGGCACCGATGTTCTTCACCATGCTGGTCGTCGACCTGGCGATGGGCTGCATCGGCAAGGCCATGCCTCAATTCAACATCATGAGCGCCGGCCTGCCGGTGCGAAGCCTGCTCGGGATTGGGGTGCTGATCGTCGGGCTGGGAATTTCATCCGACGCCATCGGCACGGCGTTGAGGTCGGATCTGGATGTGGTCACCCAGTATTTCACGTTGAAACGTAATGGCTGAAGACAACGGCGATAAAACAGAAGCCCCAACGCCGCGCCGCCGCAAGGAGGCGCGCGACAACGGTCAGGTCGCCAAGAGCCAGGACCTGACGGCGGCTTCGTTGATGCTGGCGTCGGTCATGCTGCTCACCTGGTACGGGCCGAATGTTGTCGAAGTCTGCCGGCAGATCATGGCCGAGACGTTCGGGGCCGAAGGGCTCGGCAATCACGAAACGCCCGATCCGTCGCACACGATCCTGCTGGCCAGTATGCGAGTCGGCATGGCGCTCGCGCCGATCATGATCGGCCTGGTCGTCGTGGCGATCGTGATGAACATCGCCCAGAGCGGCCTGTATCTGTCGGCCGAGCGCATTCAGCCGAAGTGGAGTGCGCTGAACCCGACCAAGGGCCTTTCCAAACTCTTCGGCAAAGGCCAAGGCGCCGTCACGTTGGGGATGAACCTGGTCAAGATGGGGATGATCGCCACCGTCGCCTATTCCGCGGTGGCCGATCGGATGTACCAGATCGTGAGTGCGCAGGAACTGGACTACAAGCAGTTGTTCTACTTCGGCGCTCAGATCATGCACGACCTGGCGATGCGAATCGCGATCCTGATGCTGATCCTGGCGATCATCGACTACAGCTACCAGCGCTACAAAATCACGCAGGCGCTGAAGATGACCAAGCAGGAAGTCAAAGACGAAATGAAGAGCATGGAAGGCGACCCCCACATCAAGGCGCGTCGCCGCCAAATCGCCATGCAGCGCCACATGCAGCGCATCAAGTCGGCCGTCCCGACGGCGGACGTGATCGTCACGAACCCGACCCACTACGCCATCGCGCTCAAATACGACCCGAACAACATGGCCGCCCCGAAAGTCGTGGCCAAGGGTGCGGATTATCTGGCCAAGAAGATTCGTGAAATCGCGGTCGCTAACGGCATTCCACTCCTGGAACGCCCGCCGCTGGCGCGGGCTCTCTATCGCACGGTGGAAGTCGGCCAGGACATCCCGGAAGAGTATTACTCCGCCGTCGCGGAGATTCTGGCGTATGTGTACGAAATCAGCGGCAAGAGCCGCCTGAAGGTACCGGCGTAAATGGCCACCGCAGCAGCACCAACCTCGTTCCTCACCCGCCTGGCCGACCAGCGCGGCATGCTGTTTCCGTTGGCGTGCGTCGTGCTGTTGCTGGTCATTCTCGTCCCGCTGCCGCCGGCCGTTCTCGACTTCTTGCTGGTGCTGAACATCACGCTGTCGGTCATCATTCTGGTGACCACGATCTACGTGAAAAGCCCGCTGGAATTCGCCGTACTGCCGTCGCTATTGCTGGCGATCACGCTGTTCCGCCTGGTATTGAACGTTGCCACCACTCGTCTGATTCTCACCGCCGGCGATAACGGCGGCGGCCCGGAGGCTGCCCAGCACGCCGCCGGCAATGTTGTGCATGCGTTCAGCAGCCTGGTGACCGGCGGGTCGATGACCGTCGGCATCATCATCTTCCTGATCATCTTCGTGATTCAGTTCATCGTGATCACGAAAGGTGCCGGCCGTATCTCGGAAGTGGCCGCGCGTTTCACGTTGGACGCGATGCCCGGCAAGCAGATGGCGATCGACGCCGACCTGTCGGCCGGCATTATCAATGAAGCCCAGGCGCGCGAACGCCGGGCCGGCATCGCTCAAGAAGCGGATTTTTACGGTGCGATGGACGGTGCCAGTAAGTTCGTCCGCGGCGACGCCATCGCCGCCATCATCATCACGATCGTCAATATTTTGGGCGGCATCTTCATCGGCATGGTGCAGAACGGCTGGGCGATCGTCCCGACGCTGAAGGTTTACACCATCCTGACCATCGGTGACGGCCTGGTCAGCCAGATCCCCGCGTTCATTGTTTCGTTGGCCGCCGGTTTGATCGTCACGCGCAGTAGCAGCCGTCGCGATCTTGGCGATGAAATGTTCAGCCAGTTGTTCGCCAAGCCGGCGGCGCTGGTCGTCGCGGCGATTTTCCTGCTAGCGATGGCGGCCGTCTTCCTGATGGGGCCGAGCAACGACGCCATGCCGTGGCAGCCAATGCTGATCCTCGGCAGCTGCTGCGGCGCGATGGCGTACGTCCTGACGCGCAACACGAACAAGGCCGCCGAAGCCGTTAAGCAGAAAGAATTCGACGAAGCCAAAGTCGCGGCAAAAGAGCCGGAAAAGCCCGAAACCCTGCTCGGCGTCGACACGATGGAGCTGGAAGTCGGTTACGGCCTGGTGAAGATCGTCGACGAATCCAAGGGCGGCGACCTGCTCAGCCGAATCAGCATGATCCGCCGGCAAATCGCGGTGGAACTGGGTATCATCGTGCCGCCGGTCCGCATTCGCGACAACATGCGGCTAGGCCCGAACGACTACGCGATCAAGATCCGGGGTCAGACGATCGCGCAGGGTGTTACCTATCCTGACCAGTTCATGGCGATGGACAACGGCGCCACCACGGGCCCGCTACCGCACGCCGATCTCACCATCGAGCCCGCCTTCGGCTTGCCCGCCTACTGGATCACCGAAAGCCAGTGCAGCCAGGCCGAACTGATGAACTACACCGTGGTCGAAGCCACCGCCGTGCTGGCCACGCACCTGACGGAAGTAGTGAAGTCGCACGGCTACGAACTGCTGACGCGTCAGGAAGTGAAGAACCTGATCGAGAACCTGAAGACCAAGTCGCCGGCGCTGGTGGAAGAAGTGATTCCGACGCAGATCAAACCGGGTGAATTGCAGCGCGTTATGCAGAACCTGTTGCGTGAGCGTGTGCCGGTTCGGGATTTGGAAACAATTGTGGAAACGCTCGGCGACTGGTCCAGCCGCACGAAGGATCTCGACGTGCTGACTGAGTACTGTAGGCATGCGTTGGCCCGCACAATTTGCAAGCAATACGTCGACGATCGTGATAAACTCTGGTGCGTGACGCTCGATCCGACTCTTGAAGAGTTGATCATCGGGCACACGGACCGCGAGAAGGGCACTAACTCGATGCCGCCGCAAACGCAGCAGACGGTGATCAAGCGAGTGTCTGAAAAGGTGGCCGAGCTGACGCAGCTGGGTCGCAATGCGGTGGTCTTGTGCAGTCCTCAGATTCGAGCGGCGCTTCGGCGCATGATCGAAAGCTCGATACCGCAAGTCGCAGTAATGGGGTACAACGAAATTGTTCCGGACGTTTCAGTTGAAGCGGTCGGTCTGGTAGGATTGAACGGGTAAGTGATTGGCGAGTTGATCGGCCGAATTGTCGTACGGATTGCGACGTCGGACCGATCAGAAGAAGCTCGCCGATTCACGTCTTGAGAGGCACGGATGCAGCTCCAGACATTTCAAGGCAGCACGATGGCCGAAGCGCTCCAGCGCGTCAAAACGACGCTGGGCATGGACGCCGTCATCCTCCACACCCGCACCATTTCCGGCCGCCGCTGGATGGGTCTCAAGAAGACCGAAACCTACGAAATCACGGCTGGCCGCGGCGTAAACGTCGTCAAGCGCCAGCTCCCGGCCCGCCCCGCACCTGTCCCGACCCGTCAGCCGACCGCGCATTACCAACCGGTAAAGCCGCCGGCCCCCAAGCCCGCCGCGGCCGCTATCCTTCCGCCCAAGACGCTGATGGACACGCCCGCCGTCAGTAATGTGGCGATGATGGCCGTCACGCGGGAAGTGAAACAGCTCACCGAAATGATGACCGACCTGGTGAAGGTCGTCCGCACCAATCAACTGCCGCAAGTGCCGGCCGAACTGTGCGACCAATACCAGGGCCTGATCGAAAACATGGTGGCCGAGGAGCTCGCGCTCGAAATTACAAAGAGCCTGCACAAAGAGCTTCGCCCCGAGATGCTGGCCAACAAGGCCGTCGTCCGCGAGAAGCTAGCGCAGCATTTGGAAAAGCTGATTCCGACCGCCGGCCCGATCGTCCGCACCAAATTGGTCGGCCCGCACATCGTCGCCCTCATCGGCCCGACCGGCGTCGGCAA
>JAQGHK010000044.1 GCA_028288875.1 Phycisphaerales bacterium
CTTCTTTCGGCCGTGGCATGCACGCCTTCATTCGCCGCCCCGCCAACGACCGCCACGGCCGCCGAGGATGAGCCCGCCAAGATTCGCGTCGGCCTGATCGTCAGCAAGCTGACGGCCGACGAGCATCAGTCAGACACGTCGGCCAAGACTTGGGGCTACCAGCGGAACACGCGGTCGATTCCTGAGCTGCGCAGCCCGGACATCGAGATCGTGCCGATCATCGAACCCGGGTCGGAAGGCGATCCGGAATTACTCGCCGTGCTCAGCAACAGCTTCCCTGACCAGCCGTACATCCTCGGCGACCAGGTGGATGATCTGGATCATCTGGACGTAATTGTTGCTGCGTTCGTTTTGTATGTTCCCCAATCCGAACTCGACGCTATCGACGCGGCCGTGAAGCACGGGCGCGGGCTGATCATCCGGCAATTCATGGGCCTGCGATCGCCGGGCTTGGAGAATGTGCAGCTCCAGGCCCTCTGCGGCGTCACTTCGGCGAAATTCTTCAATTCCCGCGGCAATGAACTGATGAAGTGCAAGGTTATTGCAGGGCATCCGATCCTCGGGTCGCTGTCTCGGCCCGAGAAGATGGGGTCGGAATTATCGCTCTACCCGAACGGCTATTGCGGCCAATACACCGGCACGCCGCTGGTCGAAGTCGTCAACCCAGACGGCCACGCCGATCTGCCCGTCTTGGCGAATGGCCGACGATTCTGCCCTCTGTTTGTCTCGACCCATGGGTTGGGCAACGTCGTGAACTGTGCGTTCAAGGGCGACAAGCCCATCGATCCCGCCCTGATGAAAGCGGGTGCCGATCCATTTACGATCCGAACCATCAAATGGCTGGCCTCGGAGTCTCGCTCGGCTGGTACACACAAAACGGCCAGCACGCAGCAGGCCGCACATTAGGGGTCGGCGACGCCGGTTGCTGGCCGTCGGGCTGGCTATCGATACAATTGACCGTCCCATGCGGCTAAAGCTGTCCAAAACCTTTCACTTTGAAGCTGCTCACTCCCTGCCGACCTTCCCGGACGGCCACAAGTGTCGCCGTTTACATGGCCATTCGTTCCGTTTCGATGTGAACGTGGCGGGCGATGTCGATCCGGCCAAGGGTTTTCTGATCGATTATGGCGATATCAAGACGATCGTCGACCCGATCGTCAAAGAACTCGATCATTACTACCTCAACGACATCGCTGGCTTGGACAACCCCACCAGTGAAATGATCGCCGTCTGGCTCTTCAACCGAATCCGGCCTGAATTGCCCCTACTTGCGTCGATTACGGTCTATGAGACCTGTACCAGTCGTTGCGAATATGAGGGTGAAGCCGGCCATTCCGACCTCTAAGATGTCCCGCCTTGCATAATTTTGAATACACTTGACAGATTTTGAACGATCTTGCATAATCTGTGCGTCGTCTGGCGGAGACACATGGCTGAAACTCAATCGAAACTGAATCGGAGCGACGTCGAGTCGCTGGTACGCGATGTCCTTCGGCAGAAGCTCAGCGGCCTTCGGGAACCCCCGATTGAACGCCTCAAGAGCTATGCCGGTGGCGCCCCGCATCCTCTCGTTGTGAACGTCTCCGCCCGTCACCTTCACGTGACGCAGGAGCACCTCGAAGTGCTGTTCGGCCGGGGTACGAAGCTCACGAAGATGAAGGACCTCTACCAGGCCGGTGAATTCGCCAGCGAGCAGGTCGTCACGCTCGTCGGCCCGCGCCAACGCATCATCCCGAGCGTTCGCATCCTCGGCCCGACGCGCAATTACACCCAGGTCGAACTCAGCTACACCGACGGCATCTACCTCGGCTTGGAACTGCCGCTGAAAATCAGCGGCGATCACGCCGGCACCCCCGGCATCACCCTGCTCGGCCCGGCCGGCAGCCTGACGCTCAACCAAGGCGTCATCCGCGCCAAACGCCACGTGCACATGTCCACTGATGACATGGCCTACTACGGCGTGCGCGACGGCGACGAACTGAAACTCAAAATCACCGGCCCCTGCGGCGTGACGCTCGACAATGTTGTCGTTCGCTATCACCCCAAGGTGGTGCTGGAAGTGCACATCGATACCGACGAAGGCAATGCCTGCGATCTGGAGTCGGCGTCGAAGATGGAACTGATCAAGTAACTCGTCTGTAAAGAACTCGTTTGAGGTCGGCGAACCGTTCGTTCGCGATCTGGTTTGAAAGGACTGCAACATGGCTAGCGAAGCGCTCGGATTGATCGAATGCAAGGGTCTGGTTTGCCTGATCGAAGGCACCGACGCCATGCTCAAGGCCGCCAATGTCGAAATCATTGGCTGGGACAAGGCCGGCTCCGCGCTGGTCACCACGTTCGTCAAAGGCGACGTCGCCGCCATCAAGGCCGCGCTCGACGCCGGTGCCGAAGCCGCCGGCCGCGTCGGCGAAGTCGTGAGCGTTCACGTCATCGCCCGCCCGCATGACGAACTGACCGCCATGATGCCCAAGGCCAAGCCCGTGAACGCCGACGCCAAGAAGGCCGCCTCTGCTCCAAACGCGGGCGCCATCGGCCTGATCGAGACCAAGGGCTGGGTCGGCCTCGTTGAAGCGACTGACGCCATGGGCAAGGCCGCCAATGTCGAAGTCATGAAGACGATCCAGATCGGTGGCGCTTACGTCACGACGATCGTCAAAGGCGACGTCGGCAGCGTTAAAGCCGCCGTCGACGCCGGTGCCGCCGCGGCCGGCAAGGTCGGCGAGCTGATCAGCAGCCACGTGATCGCCCGTCCGCACAGCGATCTGCTCGCCGGCTTTGGCGCCTAACCCGATCGGCGGTGGACCTCCATGCGAATTCTCGTAGCCAACCTCGGTTCGACCAGCTTCAAGTACCAGGTCCTCGATTCGGACAAGGGCTTCGAAGTGACGCATCGCGGCGCGTACGAGCGCATCGGTCAGGCCACCGGCACCTACGCCAATCACGGCGAAGTGATCGACGTGATTCTGAAGGAACTGCCCCAGCCGCCGGACGCCATCGGCTTCAAGGCCGTTCACGGCGGGCCGATCAGCGGCGCGGTGAAGGTGGACCGGAAGGTCCTCGACACCATGGAGCAGTTCGCCGATGTCGCGCCGGCCCACAACCCGTGCTACATCGCGGCCATGAAAAGCTTCCACGAGAAGCTGCCGCGCGTGCCACAGGTGGCCTGCTTTGAGACTGCCTTCCACAGCACGATACCAGTCGCCCGGCAGACCTACGCCATCCCGACGGAATGGACTGAAAAGCTGGGCATCCGCCGCTACGGGTTCCATGGGGCGAGCCATCGCTACATCGCCACCCGCATGGCCGAGATCGAACCGACGGCCAAGAAGATCGTCAACTGCCACCTCGGCGGCAGCAGCAGCATGTGTGCGATCAAAGATGGCAAGAGCGTCGCCACCACGATGGGCCTGACGCCACAGACCGGCCTGCCGCAGAACAACCGCGTCGGCGACTTCGATATCTTCGCCTTGCTGAAGCTGCTCAAGACCGGCTACAGCGCCGAAGAAGTGCTGACGAAGCTCGGCAAGCAAAGCGGCCTGCTCGGCGTCAGCGGTGTCAGCAATGACATGCGGGACATCGAAAAAGCCGCGGCCGACGGCAATGCCAAGGCGAAACTGGCGATCGACGTCTATGTCGACAGCGTCCGCCATTACCTGGGCGCGTATACCGTCGCCCTGGGCGGTCTGGACGCCATCACGTTCACCGCGGGCATCGGCGAGAACGGCGCGGAGTTGCGGGAGGCCATCTGTGCCGATCTCGATTTCCTCGGCGTGAAATTGGACCGAACGAAGAACAAAGTCCGCGGCAAAGAGGCCAAGATCAGCAGCGACGAAAGCAAAGTCGCCATCTGGGTTGTGCCGGCCAATGAAGAATTGATTGTCGCGAAACAGACCGAAGCAGTAATCAGCGGCAATTAAATCGCCGCATTTTTGGAGAAGACCATGGCAGCAGGTGAAGCAATCGGATTGATCGAGACCCGCGGCATCGTACCGGCCGTCGAGGCCGTCGACGCCGGCCTTAAGGCCGCGAACGTAACGTTCGTCGACAAGCACATGGTCGGCAACGGCATGGTGGCCGTGACCTTCAAGGGTGATGTCGCCGCTGTCCGCGCCGCCGTCGATGCGGGCGCTGAAGCCGCCGGCAAGCTCGGCGAAGTCATCAGCGTTCACGTCATCGCGCGTCCGCATGAAGGCGTCGCGAAGATGGGCTGAGAGTCGCCGTCCGCAGTCAGGAGCTGAGCGATGTTTCTCGCCCGCGTCACAGGTCAGGTCGTTGCAAGCGTGAAGGACAAAACCCTTCAAGGCCAGAAGCTGCTCATCGTCGAGCCGCTCGCGGTGAAGTACGACGACCAGCAAAAGCCCGGCAGCCTGGCCAATACCGGCCGGGCGATCGTGGCGATCGATGTCGTGGGCTGCGGCGATGGCCAGCTGGTGCTGGTTTGCCAAGGCAGCAGCGCCCGGATGACCGAGCAGACGAAAAACCTGCCGGCCGACGCGGTGATCATCGGCATCGTCGACGAAGCCACGTTCGCCGGGAAGTCGTTCTACAAGGCCGACTGAGTTGCGGGGTGATGAGTTGTAGGGTGGGCACTGCCCGCCATTTTCGACCGAGACGGTGGGCTTTGCCCGCCCAACGCAAATGGATCAAACACTCGTCTCCGATGTCGTTCAAGAAGTGATGCGTCGCCTCAATGGCGGCGGCACAAAGTTCGCCGGGCCCAAGGTCGGCGAAGACGCCCCTGCCAATGACGGCATCACCCGCCACCAGAACGCCCCCGCCGGCGACGGCCGCTTTGGCGTGTTTGCCGATGTCAATGCCGCGGTGAACGCCGCCACCGACTCGCAGAAGAAGCTCCTCAAGCTCACCACCGGCGAGCGCGACCAGATCGTCAAGCTCATCAAGGCGACTGCCAAAGAGAAGGCGAACGAATGGGGCGCGCTGGAGTTCGCCGAAACCAAGATCGGCCGGCTCGATCACAAGATCGCCAAGCTGAACCTGCTGGACCTCGTCCCCGGCGTTGAGTTCCTGAAGACCAGCGCCTTCACCGGCAGCAACGGCGTCTGCCTGGAAGAATTCGCCCCCTTCGGCGTCATCGGGGCGATCACGCCCGTCACCCATAGCGTCCCCACGCTGACCGCCAACGCGATCAACATGATCGCCGCCGGCAACAGCCTGGTGATCAACCCGCACCCCAGCGGCAGCAACTGTGCCGCGACCGCCGTGCGTGAATACAACAGCCGCATCGCCCGCCAGTTTGGCATTGAACACCTGATCTGCCTGATCAACCCGCCGACGCTGGAAAGCGCCGACGCGATCTTCGCACACCGCGGCGTGCATCTGCTGGTCGTCACCGGCGGCCCCGCCGTCGCCAAGGCCGCGATGAAATCGCCGAAGCGTGCGATCGTCGGCGGCCCGGGCAATCCACCCGTCGTCGTCGATGAAACCGCCTGCATGAAAAATGCGGCCGAGTCGATCATTGCCGGCGCGAGCTTCGACAACAATCTGCTCTGCACCGGCGAGAAGCAGGTCTTCGTCGTCGAGAGCGTTTACGACAAGCTCGTCGCCGCCCTTCAGACCGCCGGCGCGGTCCAACTCACCGGCCCGCAGATCAAGCAGCTGACTGACAAGGCCATCCCCGTCAGCCCGAAAGACGGCAAACCGCACGTGAACAAAGACTACGTCGGCCGCGACGCCAAGGTGCTGGCCGAGGCGGCCGGCGTCAGCGTGCCGCCGACCTGCCCGCTGTTGTTCGGCGAAACCGACTTCGATCACCCGTACGTGCAGGAAGAGCAGATGATGCCGTTCATCCCGCTCATCCGCTGCCGCAATGTCGATGAAGCGATCGACCTGGCCATCGAAAGCGAGCACGGCTTCCGCCACACGGCGATGATCCACAGCCGCAACCTCGACACGATCACCCGTTTCGGCCAGCGCGCCGCCACGACGATCTTCGTCGTCAACGGCGGCAGCCCGGCGGGCCTGAGCGTTGGCGGCGAGGGCTATCTCAGTTTCACGATCGCTACGCCCACCGGCGAAGGCATCACGACCCCGCTCACGTTCACCCGGTTCCGCCGTGTGATGATCACGAACAGCTTGCGCATGGTGTAATGAATGCAACTCGGCAAGGTGATTGGCCACGCGACCTCGACCGTCAAGCATGAATCGCTTGAAGGCTGGAGGCTGCTTGTCATTCAGCCGCTGAACAATGCTCGCACACCGGAAGCCGATCCAATCATCGCCGTCGATAAGTTCGGCTCGGCCGTCGGGCAGACCGTTTTCATCAACGCTGACGGTAAAGCCGCCCGCGATTACGTGAAGCACGACAAGTCGCCTGTCCGTTGGTTCGTCATTGGCATCCTCGACGATCGTGAGGCCAACTGATGATCCTCACGCAACGGCAGCTCGAGCAACTCCTGAAAACGCACGGCCAAGTCGTGGTGCCCTACCGCGCCCGACTGACGCCGGCGGCACAGGATTGGATTCGGCACAACAAGGTGACGATCGGCTACACCGAATCGCCGGCCGGCGCGATCGGTGTTGATCTGACGCCCAAAGCGGCATCGGCGAAGTTGCCGTTCCTGTATTGGTCCGATGGCCCCAATGGCGTCGGTAAAGCGGCACTAATGTCGGCCGCGCGGGAAACGAAGATTCATTCGATGCCCGTCGCTGAGGGCGAGAAACAAATCACCGGCGCGATCAAACGCCTCAATTGGCAAGTGCAGGACAACAAGGCCGGCGGCGGCATTTTCCTCACGCGCAACGCCGCCTTCGCCACCATCCTGGCCAACAAGGCCAGCCACCTGCGGGCGATCGTCGCCTGCAACCTGACACTGGTCGAAGAAGCCATCGCCAGCATGGCCGCTAATGTGCTGATCCTTCAGCACGAATCGTTTTCGCTGTCGCAGATGAAGAACCTGATCGTCCGCTTCTGCCGGGCCGAGCGCCCGACGAAAGAGGCGGTCGATAAACTGATGCTGGAGCTAAGCGTCTAATGCGTATCGGCAAGGTCATCGGTCGCGTCAATCACAGCGTGGTGTATCCCACGCTGACGGGCGGCCGTTTCCTGATCCTGGAAGTTCAGGATCGATTCGCGCTGGCCGGCAAGAAACGCAAGGGCGGCGAGACCATAATCGCGTTCGACAATATGGGCGCCAGCACGGACGACGTGGTGGCGTTCACGGAATCGCGCGAGGCGTGCCAGCCGTTTTATCCCGAAAAAATCGTGCCGCTGGACGCGTACGTCACGGCCATTTTGGATCACGTGCAGATTGAGATCGAGCTGTAGGGTTTGCCAAAGCGAACGCTTTAAGAGGACAGAACTATGATGGTTGCCAACGAATTCAAGATCAAGAAACAGCTCTGTGACATCGGCCGCCGCATCTGGCAAAAAGGATTCTGCGCTGGCAACGAGGGCAATCACTCGTACCGCCTGGGCCCGAACAAGTTTCTCTGCACGCCCACCGGCGTCAGCAAGGGCAACCTGTCGCCGGATGACATTTGTGTGGTCGACGGCGCGGGCAAGCAGCTCGCCGGTCGGCTGAAGCGCAGCAGCGAATTCCTGATGCACGCCGCGATCTATAAAGCCCGGCCGGACGTGGTCGCCGTCATCCATAGCC
>JAQGHK010000406.1 GCA_028288875.1 Phycisphaerales bacterium
TGGCGGGGAACAATAACAACAACCTGATCGATCCCACCACCACCGGCCGGCTGAACACCGTCGCTCCTGGGCTGATCAGCGAAAGCGCCCTGCGGCAATGGCCAGCGAATCTCGACCGGCCGAAGAACTGGCTGCGGACCGATCTGTCGGGCCTAATCCCCTACACCGGCGCGGGCGGCGATGAGGCCGACGTGCGCGTGTGGGCGTTCGCCGCGTTTTTGCGCAATGCCGATTCGATCCAATGGGACGCCTGCCTGCCCGCCGAGAAAGACCCGCAAACGCCGGCCGACCCGAACGAGCTCGTCTGGTTCTATCCCGGCAGTTGGTTCGGCGTCGATCAACCCGTGCCGACGGTGCAGATCAAATGGCTTCGCCGCGCCCAGCAGGATTTTGAATACCTGCAACTGGCCAAGCAGCGCGGCACGCAGCTCAATGTGCTGCCGATCGCCCGCCTGCTGGCCAAGCCCGTCGAAATCCAGCCCGGCCAAGCGCCGGACCCGACCTACGGCCTGCTCATCGGCACGGCCAACCGAAAAGCGTGGTCGGACCTCAAGCCGATCCTCACGCAGATCCTGCAATCGCGCGGCCCGGGCATTACGCCGGATGAGAACGCGATCAGTGATCTCAATCAGCGCACGCTGCGATGGATGGAGCCGCTGGAAAAGCCTGTCATTCTGCCACGCCGGACGGAATGGAACGTCGGCACCCCGCCGCCGGGCGAAACGGGCACGTGGGTGAACCTGCGGCTGGGCTTTGATCTCTATAACGCGAGCGACACCACGCCGGATCAGAACCTGCTCAGCTACGACCCGACGCATTTGTCGCCCGGCTGGATCATCCAGCCGCAGCCAGTGCAGATTCCCAAGCTGTCCATGTATCAGGTCGCCCCGCAGGGCCTGAGCGCCCGGCTGGATCCGGCCCGCGTGAACGTCGCTGTGCATGCGCCGGTTCGCATCAATTTCAAGAGCGGTTTTAACGGCGCGACCACGCCGCTGGATGTCGTCGTCCCCATGACCCGCAGCGTCCGCCGCCGTGCCCCGCTGGTGATCAACGGCAGCCTGGACGACTGGGTCAGCGATGACGGCCTGCAAGGCGGCCCGCTGGTGAAACTGATGAGCCGGCCCGCGGTGCAGTCGCACACGCTGGAATATTCCAATACCCGCAGCGAACTCTTCAGTTCCTGGGGCGATGACGATTGGTATCTGGCGTTCCGCGTGGAAGGCCTGTCGCCAGGAAAATCGGTGTTGGCGGCGCGAAACTTCGTGGAGTACCAGAACGGCCGCGCCTGGGGTGAAGACGTCTGCGAAGTGATCATGCAGGCCGTCTATGAAGACGGCACGACCGGGCCGCTCGTTTATGTGGCCGTAAAGCCGGGTGGCAATGTGTGGGTGGAACGGAAGATGAAGCCCAATGGCGAATGGCAAACTTTCGCTGCCGGCGTCCGCTACGCCGCCACGCTGCAGCAAAGCATCTGGCGCGGCGAAGTGGCCGTACCATGGCCGGCATTGATCAATCCGGACAAAACCGATTCGTTCGCCGCCCAGGGCAAACCGAATCTGCCAACGCTGCTGAAGTTCAATTTCATCCAGCACAAGCGCGACAGCGGCGAGAGCGCCAGTTGGGCCGGCCCCATCGACGGCGGGCGGGATGACGGGTTTACCGGCGTGGTGGTGCTGAAAGAGCCTGAGTGAGCGATGCCCGGTTGTTGGACGCCCCCGCCCCGTCGCGGTAACTTGCAATGTCTATGCCGTCTCCCCGCCGAGCCCGGATTGAATCCCTCGAATCGCGTCGTCTTTGCGCCGCGGCTTACCCGTTCACCTTCGGCGGCGGCGGCTTCGATACCGTCTCTAAAACCGTGCAAACGGCCGACGGCGGCACCGTCGTCACCGGCCTGTTCAGCGGCACGACCAACTTTGCCCGCCCGGGCGATAAGGCCGGCCTGCTGACCGCGGTCGGCGATTCCGACGTCTTCGTCGCGAGTTACACCCCCGATGGCGCCCTGAACTGGGCCCTCCGCATCGGCGGCGATTATCACTCGACGCAGATGAGCAAGTACACGCATCGCGACATCCAGATCAGCCAAACCCGCTTCACGCGGTACATCGGCAAGATCGGCGCCCAGCCCACCAAGGCCGGCGAGTACGTGAACGACCTTGCCGTGGACGATTCGGGCAACATTTTGCTGGCCGGCGCGTTCCGCGGGGCGATCCGCGCGTCGCAGTTCCGCCTGACGGCCGATCAGACCATCAACAGCGATTTTTTCGACGCCCTGGTGTTGAAAATCAGCCCGACCGGGGCGATCACCTGGGCCCGGCAGTTCGGCGGCGCGTTCGACGACGACGCCATTACCCTTGGCGTGGATGCCAAGAGCAACGTGACAATCGGCGGCTACTACAGCCGGCAGATCGACGCCGACCCGTCGAGCAAGACCAGCCTGCTCCGCACGGAAGGCCGAGATGCGGGCTTCGTGATCCGCCTGACCTCGGCCGGCGATCTGGCGTGGAAGTACCAGCTCGACAGCGACTCGATCGGCGTCGACGAACGCAATTCCGTCAACGATATCGCCGTCACCCGCGCCGGCGAGGTGTATCTGGCCGGCACTTACGCCAGCAAGGCTGACTTTGACCCGACCGTCGGCCGCTTCGTCCTCAAAAGCGAAGGCAAGACCGACGCTTTCCTCGCCAAGCTGAATCGCAAGGGCGCTCTGCAATGGGCCGAGTCCAGCGGCGGCAAAGGCTATGACGGCAACTCGGCCGTCGCCCTCGATGCCCAGGGCAATGTCTACACCGCCGGCTATTTCAGCGGCGAAGATACCGACGTCGACCCGCGCCCGGATGTGGAACGCCTGCTCACCGCCAACTCGGAAGACAACAAAACCAACCCGCAGTTCTCCGACCTGCTGATCAGCAAAGTCACCAGCGACGGCGTGCCCGTGTGGCAGGACCAAGTCGGCGGCGGGTACATCGAAATCGTCAGCGACCTCGCCGTCGCGGCCG
>JAQGHK010000410.1 GCA_028288875.1 Phycisphaerales bacterium
CGCCCGGTATGGCCGGGAGAGGGTTAGGGTGAGGGCCGACGACCAGTGCGACCGATCGAAGCCTGTTGTCCCGCGACGTTCAAGCGGTCGTCGAAATCCATTCGCCTGCCGAGCATCGTTCATCGCCCGGCCCTCACCTGTATCCTCTCGGGGCCATACCGGGCGAGGACAAGACACGCCGTCTTCGGCGTACGATTATGCAGGCGTTGGACGGTGCCTACTTAGCGATCACCGGCGGGGCACATGACGACTGACCAGAACGAACCATTGATTCTGTCCTATGAAACGCCGCTACCGACGCAGCGCGAACACCTGATCGTTACGATTCTGCGATGGTTTCGCCTGACGCTCGTTGTTGTGGCATTATGCGTTCTGGCGTTTTTCGCCTTCGAATTCGGGTGGTGGCTGGTTGATCACTTCGCGATCCGGCGCCCGTTCGACAACATCGTCATCGTCACGTTGGCGGCTACAGTCATCGGGCTCGCGTTGCTGGCCATCCGACGCTACGTGCCGAATTGATAGTGACGTAGGGTGGGCACTGCCCACCCTACGCAAACGGGGAGTTCGCCATGACCGTTGAGCCGCCGCCACCAATTCCGCCACTGCCGCCCACGCTGCCTTACGCATCTCCAATGCCAACCGCCGCCCCCTCGCAGGCGATCGACATCCTCGCCTTGCTGCTCCGGGCGGCGGCCGTCTTCATCGGAATCGTCCTCTTGTCGGCGGGCCTGGGATTTCTGACGTTCGGCATCATGCTGGCCAACCACGTCCGCGAAGACCCGGCCGCCGCGACGTCCATCGGGCTGGGCCTCTGCACGGCCGGCTTGTCGTTCTTCGTCGTGCTGCTGTGGCTGCGCGTGCGGCGGAAATGAGCCGTGACGAAGTGACGTCGCGAGGATACTTCTCAAAATACCGCAGACCGTGGTCAGTACATCCCAACACAAACTGGCATCCCCGGTTCAATCGAGCGACCATCCGCTCGTGAAGCGTGCGACAACCGATAAGGCTTGGTGTCATCATCTGGACTGAACACTCATCATGAGAATCCTCGGCATCGATCCCGGTCTTCAACTCTGCGGCTACGGCGTCATCGATTTTGACGTCCGGGCGCCCAAGCTCATTGACGGCGGCGTCATTCGATTAAAGCCCAAGGATTCCGTCGCCAGCCGGCTGGTCGAGATTGAAAAAGAGCTCGACGACATCATCGCCGAGCACAAGCCGGCGGCCATGGCGATCGAGCAGCTCTACGCCCACTATGCCCACCCGCGGACGGCCATCATCATGGGCCACGCGCGCGGCGTCATGTTGCTGGTGGCCCAGCGCCGCGGCATCGCGATTCACGAATATTCCGCCAACCGCGTAAAGAAAAACCTCACCGGCAACGGTCACGCCAAGAAGGGCCAAATGCAGCGGGCGATCCAGGCCCTCTGGAACCTCCCCGCCCCGCCCGAGCCGCCAGACGTGGCGGACGCGCTGGCGGTGGCACTTTGTTGCGGGCGGGCGATACAGGGTTGAGGCACGCCATCGGACGTAGCTGCGACGCCTGCGTCGCCTTGCCGTAAACGCACCGCACCGCAGGCCGGACGACGTCCCAACGCGCCTTTTCCGAGGCGACGCGGGCATCGCCGCTACGAAAAGAACCGGCGCGCGTTTCAAAATTTCGTCGTCGCCGTGAGCAATCCGCGGGTGGCGCGTAAGATGCCCCGCTCATGACCGCTCCTGCGCCTGATCCTGCTGCCGATTTGCCTAACGACGCGCCCGTTGCCGTGCCGACCAACCTGCCGCCGTCCAAGAGCGCGTTCAAGGTGCTGTTTTTCATCGTGCTGGTCGACATGATCGGCTTTGGCATTATCCTGCCGATCCTGCCGGTGTATGCCCGGGATTTTGACGCCAGCAACCTTCAGATCACGCTGCTGATGTCGGCCTATTCGCTCTGCCAGTTCATCGCCACGCCGATCCTCGGCAGTTTTTCCGATCGCGTCGGGCGACGGCCGATTTTGATTTACTCGCAGATCGGCAGCGGCCTGGCGTCGATCACGCTGGCCATCGCTACCTATTGGATGACGCACAGCATGATCGGCTTGGTGGTGGTGTACGCCAGCCGGTTTGTGGACGGTTTTTCCGGCGGCAATCTGTCGGCCGCGCAGGCGTATGTGAGCGATACCGTTGCCCCGCAGCACAAGTCGAAATTTATGGGCATGCTCGGCGCGGCGTTCGGCATCGGCTTCGCGCTCGGCCCGGCGATCGGCGGCGTGCTGGGGCACTTCAGCCCGGCGCTCGCCCCGGCCGTCGCGGCGTGCTTTTCGCTGAGCGCCGCCTTCCTCACCTTCCGCATTCTGCCTGAATCGCTCAAGGCCCCCGTCGTTCATGAAGAAGGCCACGTGCGGCGGTCGCTGGCGCTGATGCGCCATCCGGTGCTCGCGCAGATCAACATCATCTGGTTCCTGGCGATGTTCGCTTTCGTGACGGCCGAGTCGGTGTTCGCGCTGTTCATGAACGACGATTACGGGTTCAACACCGCCCAGATCGGCGGCATGTTCACACTGGCGGGCATCGTGATCATCCTTGTGCAAGGCCGGCTGATCGGGCCGCTGACACGCAAGCTGGGCGAATGGAATCTGGCCGCGCTCGGGCCGTTCGTGTTCACCGGTGCGATGCTGCTGTTCGCCTGGGCGACGCACGTGCCGGTGCTGTGGCTGCTGGTGATCGCGGTGATCTGCAACGCCGTCGGCCGAAGCCTGCAGACGCCGTCATTGTCGGCGTTGATCAGCCACCACGCGCCGCCCAGCCAGCAGGGCGCGGTGTTCGGCCTGTTCCAGGGCTTCGGCAGCCTCGCCCGCGTCGCCGGCCCGGCGCTGGCGGGCTTCCTGTACGACCATAAGCACGGCTATCCCTACCTCATGGCCGGCACGCTGACGCTGATTGCCGGCGTCTGGACGCTGGCCCTTCGGCCACGCCTCCAGAGGGTGACGGGTACGCCCGTCTCCACCGACCCGGCCTCTTGAGCAATCAGCCCGTAGCGACCCGGGCGCCGAGTTCGCGGTCGAGCATCGGTGCCAGCGCCTCGGCGAATGTAGGTGTCGGTGCGAATACTGGACGAGTAGCGGGTTTCTTGAACCATTTACGGCACGGGTCTTCCACCGCGTGGAAGAGCCCCAGCGATGCCAGCACACACCCGACCATCGCGAACAACGCCATCGGCGTCGTCACCGGCGCGTAGACCTTCGCCAGCAGCACGCACGGCAGGCCGTGCAGCATGTAAAGCGAATAGCTTGCCTCGCCCAACCGCAGCATTGCCGGGCCGGACAGCAGCCAGCCCATCCAGCTCGGGCCCGACGTCAGCGCCAGAATCAGGATCACAAAGGCCGGCACGAATCCCGTCGACACCATCAGCGGCTGGGCGATCAACCCGTATTGCCGCAAGACCGCTAGCGCGCCGGCAATGGCGAGCGCGCCCCACGCCGCCGCCTCCCGGCCGAAGCGCCCGCGCCACGGCATTGGCGCACCCCGCACGTACCACATGCCCGCCAGACAGCCGATCGTAAAGTCCGTGATGCGAATGTACGGCGAGCGATACAGCAGGAAAGAAACCGTCACGATCGGCTTGTGAAAGACGCCCTGCACGACGAGGTAGGCCGTGGCGATCCAGATCGCCCCAACGATCATCAACACGGCGGCCGCGCAAGCGATCCGGCGCAGGCTCCAGTGCCGAATCCGCCAGAGAATCAGCGGGAAGGCCGCGTAAAATGTCGCTTCGCACGACACGCTCCATGCCGGCCCGCACCAATCGGATTGCACCGACATGTCCGGGATGTACGACTGCATCATCAACAGGGTCGACCAGATGCCGACATACCCGCGCAGATTGCGGTGCGAGAACACGAGCGGGTCGCGCGAGTAAATCCAGCACATCATCAGCGTCGAGATCACGACGATCAGCAGGTAAACCGGGGCGATTCTCGCGATGCGGGCCCGCAAAAAATCGAAATACGCGCGACTGTCGCCGGTCGGTAAGCGGTCCACGTAATTAAACGTGAGAATGAACCCGCTCAGCACGAAAAAGAACGCCACCGCCGCCTCGCCGTATGCCGTCGTCCAAGCCGGCCAGAAGGCCGCACCGCCGAAGTGGCAGAACAAAACGGCCACGGCGGCGACGAATCGAGCGCCAGTGAGCGCGTGAAGGTTTACAACCGGGCGTTGCCCGGCGAGCGCGAGTGACATGAGATGTGCCTTCCCTAAAACGACGACGTGAAATGTGTTCGCTCGGCCGCGCGGTTGGTTCTTGGCATTCGAGCGCGCAGAAGTATTACCTCGTTGCGTGAAGGCGTGGTCACGATACTGATGAACAATCGTATATTAAACGGAAAAGCCCATAAAACATTAACAATTTGTTCCACAAGTCGTTCAGCCAGCGTTCACTTTGTATCGGCTTGAGGGGCAGTTAGGGGTTTCACGGAGTAGCGGCGGAGAGCGTGAACGATTTTATATGCCACGTTTCACACGCGGCGCGTGATTCGGCCGGTCTATCATTGCCTTGGACGGCGACGAAGCGTCGTTGATAAGGGAAGTCTGACAACGAGGTGGACCATGGCCGATACATACGAAAAAGACCTGAGCATCGTTCCGCTGATCGCCAAAGCCGCCGTCGTGGCGGGTGGGATTTCGCTGGTGCGGGACGCCTTCCGGCATCGCCGGCTGCTGTTCGTCATGGCAGCCGCTGGAGCCGCGGCCGTTTATCTGAACAAAGCGCTGGCCGAAGCGCCGGGGCACGGCAAGCCGCGAAAGCTAGGTGCAGATGCAGGCGCGCCGAGCTTCGCCGGCGATGACGTCCGCCCCGCCACGCAGCAGCCCGTGGACGAAATCGACGAGGCCATGATGGAAAGCTTCCCCGCCAGCGACGCCCCACCGTCGTACCGCCGGGCGTAAGCTGATCGATCCGGCAATCGCCTGATATTTGGCCATCCCAAACGGGTGAATCCGCGGTCGAGGAATTACTTCATCGACCGCGGCTAACGTTACACGCAGGCGGTACGGCCGCGGCGTCGCAGCAGCATTCCGCCCGTCATTGAGAGCAACCCCATCACGGTCGGTTCCGGCACAAGGCCCGCGGCAAATACGCTGTTGTGATCCAACACCGCCCAGACCGTGTTATTCGTCGTATCCACGCCATACCGGCCCAGCACAAAATCGGCGGTGGTATAGGCGTGGTCGCCGGCGAAAAAAGCCACGCTGCCGGCGGAATTACCGTCTACCGCATTCATGAACTGGCCGGTCTGCGGCGACAGCCATAGCAGCCGCGTCAGCGTTTCGCTGCCATATAAAGCGATCGCCGCCGCTTCGTCATACGTCAGCGACAGGACGAAGCGATCGCTATCGGTGCCGGAGAACGAAAGGCGGTCGCTGGCCAGGCTCGCGAACGTTCCTGAGCCGGCGGATGCGTCTTCAAAGGCAATGTCGAGCGGCTTGTTCTCACTGGCCGATCCACCCAGCAGCTTGGCTGTCGTGTTGTGACTGCCGATGCGGGCATTGGTCAGGACGGGAACCGTCGAATAGTTCAGACCGCCGGCCACTTTGCTGACCATGGTGGCGTTGGCGGTCGTTGGCGCGGTCGCGACAGTGACAGGCGTTGTGGGCGTCAGGATCAGTGCGTGCTCCAGCCCCGTATCACCGACATA
>JAQGHK010000421.1 GCA_028288875.1 Phycisphaerales bacterium
CGCGCGGCGGAAATTCCTGCCGCAATGAACCCACGGCGCCAGTGGCCAGGATATGGGTGACGCCCAGCTTCTTAAGTGCGAAGATATTGGCCCGATACGGCACCTGCGAAGGGTTCAGCACATGGCCGGCGCCGTGGCGAGGCAGGAGGAAAACCCGGGTGCCGTGCCAGTCGACTTCAGTGATCGGCGCGGCGGGCGGGCCGAAGGGGGTGTCGATGACGTTAATGCTGGTGGCGGATTCGCTACCGAACAGCCCGCCGATGCCGCTCCCGCCGATCACGCCGATACGAACCTGGCTCATGTCATTCCTTGTCCGGCGGCGGGGCGGGTTTGTCAATCATTCGGCCCCCACTTGGCCAATAGACTGCCCCGGCCAATGGCCTAAACTATCAGCGGACGATGACCGCCGCCGACCCCGCCCGATTGCTCGATGCCTGGTTCAAACAAAAGAAGTGGCGCGCGTTCGATTTCCAGCGCGAAGCCTGGGCCGCCTACCTCGCCGGCCACAGTGGTTTGGTTCATGCCCCAACGGGCAGCGGCAAAACCCTCGCCGTCTTTGGCGGCCCGTTGATTGAGCGGTTGGCCGAAGGCGTCAGCCCTCAGACTGTTGCCAAGCGCATTCGCAATACGACTGAGCCGTTCCGCATCCTCTGGGTCACCCCCCTGCGAGCACTCGCCAGCGATACCGCTCAAGGCTTGGAACGCGTCGCCGCCGAACTCGGGCTGAACTGGTCCGTCGAACTCCGCACCAGCGATACCAGCCAGACGCTCCGTAAAAAGCAGCGCGATCGCCTGCCCACGGTGCTGATTACCACGCCGGAAAGCCTGTCGCTGCTGATCAGCTACCCGAACGCCGCCGAAACCTTGGCCGGGTTGAAAGCGGTCATCGTCGACGAATGGCACGAACTGCTTTCGACCAAGCGCGGCGTGCAGACTGAACTCGGCCTCGCCCGGCTGCGCGCCCTGACGCCCGGCGTCCGCACGTGGGGCCTCTCGGCGACGCTGGCGAACCTCGACCAAGCCCGCGATGTGCTGGTCGGCCCGGGCAATCGCGACGCCGTGATGGTGCACGGCACGATCGATAAGGAAGTCGAGATCATCTCGCTCATCCCCGAATCGATCGAGCGATTTCCCTGGGGCGGCCACATGGGCCTGCGGATGCTGGATCCGGTCATCCTCGCAATCGAATCGGCGGCCAGCACGCTCGTGTTCACGAACACGCGGGCGCAGGCGGAAATCTGGTTCCGATCGATCCTGTCCGAGCGTCCGGATTGGCAGACCAAAATGGCCGTCCATCACGGCAGCATCGATCGCAAGCTACGCGGCGAAATCGAAACCGCGCTACGCGAAGGTCAACTCAAAGCCGTCGTCTGCACGAGCAGCCTGGACTTGGGTGTGGATTTCGCCACCGTGGAGCAGGTGATTCAAGTCGGCAGCCCGAAAGGCATCGCGCGCCTGATGCAGCGGGCTGGCCGAAGCGGGCATCGGCCGGGACAGGTGAGCGTGGCGCTTTGCGCGCCCACCCACGCGTTCGAGTTGATCGAATTTTCGGCCGCTCGCGAAGGCATCAAGAACAAACAGGTCGAGCCGCGCGTGCCATTGGATAAGCCATTCGACGTGCTCGCCCAGCACCTCGTTACCTGTGCGGCGGGCGGCGGCTTCGAAGGTCAGGCGATGCTGGCGGAAGTGCGGACAACGCACGCGTACCAGGCTCTCACCGATGAAGAGTTCGACTGGGTCATGGACTTCGTCATCCGCGGGGGCGCGACGCTCCGGGCCTATCCGCGGTTCATGCGCGTGAAGCTCGACGAAAGCGGCAAACGCTGGGTGATCGCCAGCGAGCCGATAGCCCGGTTGCACCGGCTGGCCGTCGGCACGATCACCAGCGACGGTGTGCTGACCGTTGCCCTGACGACTGGTAAGCGGCTCGGGACGATCGAGGAAAGTTATCTCGGCAAGCTCATGCCCGGCGACAGCTTCATCTTCGCCGGCCGGGGCTTGGAACTGGTTGGCATTCGCGACATGACTGCCCGGTGCCGGCCGACGAAGAAGATGCAGGGCACCGTTCCGAGCTGGAACGGCGGGCGGTTTCCGCTGTCGACCAGCCTGTCCGATGGCGTTCGGAAAAGGCTGGAACAAGCCGCGCATGGCGAGTTCGTCGACGACGAAATGCGAGCCCTCGCCCCCGTCCTTCAACTGCAGAGCCATTGGTCGGCCGTGCCGAATCGGGATCAATTGCTGGTCGAACGCGTCCATTCACGCGAAGGCACGCATCATTTCGTTTACGCCTTCCTGGGCCGCCTGGTGCACGAAGGGCTCGGCGGGGTACTGGGCTATCGCATCAAGAAGCTGCGCGATCTGCCCGTGACGGCGACGTTCACGGATTACGGCATTGAACTTCTGACGCCTGAAGACCCCGTGCTTGGCGCGAATGAATGGCTGGAACTGCTGTCGCCAACGAACGTACTGGAAGACCTTCTGCTTTGCCTCAACGCCGGCGAACTGACCAAGCGGCAATTCCGCGAAGTCGCCCGCGTGGCCGGCCTGGTGATGGCGACGTCGCCCGGTGCGCCGCGGTCGGTCCGGCAGTTGCAGGCGTCGACCGAATTGTTCTATGAGGTCTTCTGCGAGTTTGATCCGGGTAATCTCCTGCTCAAACAGGCCCAGCGCGAAGTGCTGGAACACCAACTGGAAATCGGCCGACTGACCACGGCGTTGGAAACGCTCAGCCGGCAGCAGTTCAAGCTGGTGGCGACGCCGCGGTTCACACCGATGGCCTTCCCGATCTGGGCGCAGCGCATCGGCT
The DNA here is from genome assembly GCA_028288875.1 of Phycisphaerales bacterium. Lineage (GTDB taxonomy): Bacteria > Planctomycetota > Phycisphaerae > Tepidisphaerales > Tepidisphaeraceae > RYN-431. The sequence goes on from JAQGHK010000421.1 coordinate 2,807, forward strand.
CGCAGACCGTCCGCGTTGAAGAAGCCAGCGAACGCATCGAGCGGATGATCGCTCAATTGGAGAAGCAGGTCATCGCCGAGGAAAAGCCGAAGCGGCCCGCCCGTAAGCTCAAGGCACTACGGCCGAACGAGGCGTGAAGTGACCGGCTCCGTGCCGAACTGTGGGTCCGGTAGCTTTTCGATCCGGTAAAGAAGGTAGCCATCGCTCGCGGGGTCCTTCGCCCAGAGAAATTTCCAGTTGGTCGGCGGGCGCTGCGGCATCATGTTGACGTCGGCCGTTGCGGTAAAGGTGACCGTGTATCCGCCTGGTTCGGGTTTGACCTCGAAGTTGCCGACCGTCACATTCTTCACGCCGACTGCGTCCATAGTTTTGGCCGCGCCGCTGGTGAGCTGTTCTCGCCCGGCGTAGAAAAGAAAGCTGACCTTGGGATCCAAGTGCCGGGCGAAGCCCTTCCAGTCCCGGCTGTCCGCGGCAGCCACCAGCTCACGCGTCTGCCGAGTGACGCGTTCAGATCCGGTTTCGACCAACCGGCTGAGCACGACTGCGGCAATCGCCACCACAACCGCGGCCAGGCCCGCCCATTTCAGGCCGCCCATGCGTCGGTTAATGCCGCGATACAGCATGACCGCGCCGAGCAAAGCCAGCCCGATGATCAGATACCAAGGCGTGTCAAAAAGCAGATCATTCATGGATATTTCCGCCGTGAAAAAAGGATTCAACCGCAGGGCGTCAAACGTCCGATAAGTCTAGCTATGCCCGTTGCCTCGGTCGACGCAATGGGTGGGACTGATGACCGCACCTGCCTTAAATCTCGCCGAAGCCGTACTGGCCGAGAACCTTGCCGCGCTCTGGGCGATTGATCCGTGCCTCGCCCGAATGCTGGAAGCCGTCTCTGACGACGAAACCATCGTTCTCGAACCCACCCGCAGTGGCGATCGCACGGCCGCCTGCCGGTGTGAGGATGGCACCAGCGTCTACCTTCACTCGCGCTATGATCCGAAGGTGGAGGCCGAGCGCCAGATTTCTAAAATCGATGGCGAAACGCTGGACATTTCCATGCTCGGCATGGGCCTTGGTTATCCGGCCCGGGCCGCGTTAGACCGGGCACCGGTCGCGACCGTGTGGGTCTTCGAAAGCCGCCCGGCGGTGCTGCTGGCCGCGCTGCAGACGATCGACTTCGCCACGGCCATTATGCAACGGAAGCTCCGGTTCATCACCGAGCTGGACAAAGGCAAGCTGTTCGCCGACTGGACGCCGCACCTGGCGGCCGCCACCACCTCCCGTCAGCGTTACGATCACGCCGCCTCGCTCCGTATCGATCCGGCCTTCTACAACCGCGCGGGCGAGCTGATCGAGGAATTCATCGCGTACGGCAAAACGACGATCAACACGCTGATCCTCAACGGCTGCCGGACCTGCGAGAACCTCGCTCGCAACATCCCTTGGTACGCCGCGGCCGGTGGGATCGGTCGATTAAAAAATGCGATGGCCGGAAAACCGGCGATCATCGTGTCGGCCGGGCCGTCGCTGCGGAAAAACAAGCACCTGCTGAAAGACGCCGCCGGGCGAGCGGTGATGATTTCGGTTCAGACGACGTTTCAGCAGCTGATCGATCTCGGCGTGGAGCCGGACTTTGTCACCTCGCTCGACTACCACGACATCTGCACGCAGTTTTTCCAGCACATTCCTGCGCACGTGCGGACCGAACTCGTGGCCGAACCGAAGGCCACGCCGAAGGTGTTCGACCTGCACCCTGGACCGCTGTCGCTGGTCGGCAATGACTTCGTGGAGCGGCTGCTGTTCGAAATGAAGATCGATAAGCCGCGGTTGAACGCCGGGGCGACGGTCGCGCACTTGGCGTTTTATCTGGCCGAGCACTTGGGCTGCAGCCCGATTATTTTCGTCGGCCAAGACTTGGGCTTCAGTGACGGCCTCGCCTACACACCCGGCACCAGCTACGACGATCTTTGGCGGCCGGAATTGGGTCGTTACAACACCGTAGAGATGATGCAGTGGCAGCGCATCGTGCGCGACCGCAACATCCTCCGCAACGTGCCCGACTTCCGTGGCAAACCAACGTACACCGAAGAACGCCTGTACACCTACCTTCAGCAGTTTGAGCGTGACTTTGCCAACAGCAAATCCCGCATCATCGACGCCACCGAAGGCGGCGTTGCCAAGGCCGGCGCCACGCACATGCCGCTGGCCGAGGCACTCGCGGAGTTCTGCGTTTCTCCGATCGACAAAACCATGCCGGCCCACGCGGGCGCCGACTGGTCGCGTCTGGATGAGGCTGAAGCCTGCCTGATCAACCGCCGTGAGGATGCCGTCGAGATCGAACGCATCAGTCGGGAAACGCTGCCACTGCTGAAGCAGATGATGGCCGCACTGGATGACTCCGCCGAGCTCGCACGCCTGATCGCCGGCACCGATGCCCTACGGGCCGAGATCAATCAGTGCTCTGCTACTTATGAATTGATCACGCAGATGAGCCAGCGGAGTGAACTGGATCGTTTCGCCGCCGACCGGCGCATCGAAGCGGCCGGGCTAAGCGGTTCGGAAAAGCAGACCTGCCAACTCCGCCGTGATCTGGACAATGTCGCCCACATCGCCAACGCCGCGGCTGATTTCCAGATGCTGATGAGCGAATGCATCGACGCGATTCACACGACGGCCGAGCGGAAGCGGGTGGCGGCATGAGTGCGATCGTCGTCTGTGCCATGCTCCACGAATCCAGCCATGCCAACAGCGCCACGCGCCGCTTCCGTGGCGAGCCCGTGCTTACCTGGACAATGCGCCGGCTGGCCATGACCACGCGGATTGATCGCGTCGTGGTCTTGGCGTGGGACGATCAGCTCGACGCGCTTGCCGACCTCGATACCAACGCCCGCGCCTGCGGTCAGCGCCGTCAGAGCACGCAGATGCAGTCGATCGCCGCCGCCCAGCGCTGGGCCGACGGCTGGCGGGGCGGCCTGCTGCAAAGCTGCTGGTTCGACAATGGTTTTGCGGCGGACCTTGTTCGCGATGCGATGATCGATGAGCAGGCCGACCACGTCGTCCTCGTCGACCCCGCCGCGGGCCTGGTTGATCCGGCGATTGTGGATCAGCTTGTCGATGCGGCCGAAGCCGGCACGCGGGAATTCTTCTTCACGCAGGCCGTGCCCGGCCTCGGCGGCGTGTTGTTGAAGCGGGCGATGGTCGACAAGTTAGTGACCGACCGAATTGCGCCCGGGAAGCTCGTGCATTACCTGCCGGATGCGCCGGTCCTCGACCCGATCACCAGCGAAGCCTGTGTCGACGTTCCGTTGGAAGTCTCACGCATAGCCGACCGGTTCACACTGGACAGCCATCGTCAGATCAGCCGGCTGGAGCAGGCATTGCAGCCGCTCAACGGCAC
>JAQGHK010000441.1 GCA_028288875.1 Phycisphaerales bacterium
AGCTTTCCGGCTCGACGTCCATCCCCACCAGGGCGCTGACCAGCGTGCAGGCGGCTTCCATCTGGAAGCTGAGCACCACAGAGCCGACGATTTCGCCGGAGAAACCGATGATGCCCGACACGTCGTACGTGACCCGGCCGTCGGTTTTGAGGGTCGGCGTGCCGATCTCGGGTTTGACCTTGACCATCGTCGTGAAGACGTTCATCGTCGAGTTGACGAAGGGCATGATCTGCTTAGAGCTCAAACGCTCCGGCGGTGCTTTTTGTAGAGTTGCTTCCATAATTCTCCAATCAAGGCTGCTCCGTTACGGTTGCTGAGCCAATCGAATCAGCAACCCCGCGACCTCATTCAATGGCACGATGTGTTGGGCGGCGCCACATTTGATGGCTTCCATCGGCATGCCGAACACAACGCACGATTTTTCGTCTTGGGCAATGGTTTTCGACCCTGCCTTTAACATGCTCAGCAGCCCTGCCGCGCCATCGGCTCCCATTCCGGTCAGGATTGCTCCGACCGCGTTGGTGCCCGCATAGCGCGCTACCGAGTCAAACATTACATCGACCGCGGGCTTCTGGTGGTGAACTTCCGGGCCGTCTTTTATCTCGACATAATAACGTGCCCCGGAACGGCGAAGCAGCGTATGCATGCCGCCGGGTGCGATGAGAACACGGCCGGGAATGACGCTGTCGCCGTTGACGGCCTCACGCACCTCGACCTGGCAAAGCCCGTTCAATCGATTCGCAAAAGAGGACGTAAAATGTGCCGGCATGTGCTGCACGACAATGGTGCCCGGAGCGTTCTTCGGGAAGCGCGTTAGCACCTCGGTGAGTGCCTGCACGCCGCCGGTGGACGCGCCGATGGCCAGGAGTTTGTCGGTAGTGGACGCCATGGCCAGCGGGGCCTGAGGCTTGGCCGGCTCGGCGGAGCGCTTGGAGACGCGGGCTCGGGCAGCAGATTTCACTGCGGAAATCAGCTTCGCGCCCATTTCGTCAATCGCATACGCGGCCGACGGCTTGCACAGCACTTCGACGGCGCCGGCTTCCAGCGCCTGAAGCGCCGTTTCCGTGCCGTGGGCCGTCAATGAACTGAGCACCACCACCGGCATCGGGTGCAAGGCCATCAGCTTTTTGAGGAACGTGATGCCGTCCATCCGCGGCATTTCGACGTCCAGCGTCAGAACATCGGGTTTGAGTTCCAGGATTTTATCGCGGGCGACGAACGGGTCGGGCGCGGTGCCCACGACCTGAATGGTCGGGTCGGCGGCCAGCTGACGCGTCAGGCATTGGCGCACCACCGCAGAGTCATCGACGATCAACACGCGCGTGGTGAAATTGGCTGCCATGATTACATCCCCGAAAAAGCAGAGTCGGCGACCACTTGCGCGGTGATCATTTCACCATCCGCGGCGAGTGTGATCGCGTCGCCGGTTTTGAAAACCGCCTTGGAGCTAGCATTGCCATAGGAAAACAGTTGAGGCGGATCGAGTTGGAACCCGATTCCCCCGCCCGGCCGCATTCGCAGCATCAGGCCGCAGGTAATGTTGGCCAGTTCCTTGAGCGCGTCGTCGGCGGCCATCAGTTCCGGCACATCGATGTTGGAGGCCATCGCCGCTCCCAGTCCCGGGGACGCGACAAGCGCCAGTGAACCTTCAGCGTCGCGACCTTTGAAGTGAACGCGCACGAGTCGTGAATCAGCCGGCATGGCGGGGACGGCCGCGTCCTCCACCGGTTCCGGGCTGATGAACGCCATGGTTTCCAGCGCCTGGGTCAGCGCCTCGGCGAGCGAAAGGTTCAGCGGTTCGCCGAGTTCGTTCGTGGCCTCTTCCCGGTCTGCGGATTTTTCCAGCAGCGGCACCACGATGCGGTGCACGTGCTCGGCGGTGAACGGCTTGGGCAGATAGGCGGCCACGCCGTGGCGTTTCAGGCGATCGACCTGTTCCTGATCGGGCTGGGCACTGATTACGACGACGGGAATCGGTGCCAACTTCGGATCGGCCCGCATGGCGGCGATCATTTCGAAACCGTCCATGACCGGCATGTTCAGGTCGGCAAATACCAGATCGACGTGCGATTCGTTCAGCACCTTCAGGCCTTCGGCACCGTTGGCCGCTTCGCACATGCGGGCGATGGCCGGATCGGCCATGCCGACGATGCGCTTGATCATCGCCCGCGTCGTGGCGGAGTCGTCGACAATCAGGACCATGGGTAAATGTGTGTCGGACATACGGTTCTCCGGTTCGCTATAGGGCGATGATCTGGCTGTTGTATTTCACGGTGACCGAGCCGTCGTTCATGTGGAGGCTCATCGTGCGTGGCGTAGCGCCGCCGACGTGTTCGCCTTTAATGAGCATGCCCTGCTGCCAAAGAAATTTGCGAATGGCCGTGTGATTGCGACGGCCGATGTCGAATATTTTGGCGTCGTCCAGCATCTGCGCCGCGCCGGCCATGCGTACGGCCATGCGGCGGCGGCTGGCGCCCATGCTTTCCATTTTTTCGATCAGCCAGGTCATCCCCGTGTCGGCGTACATCAGCGGCTTCTCCGCCGCCCGCGCCGGGTCGGCCGTGGAGGTAGGCAACTGGTAGTGCAGCAACCCGCCGATTCCCACCTTGGCATCATGCAGAGAGACGCCGATGCACGAACCGAGCGAGTATGTCATCAGAACGTCCCCACTGCCGTTCGAGACTTTGGCATCGGATACTCCAACGACTAATTGCACAGGCACTCCGATCAAAGGTCACACTTTTCGTAGACCGACGGCCGGCGGTGAGTGAGGCGGTGCTTCACGCCCGTCAGAGATTCGGAATGGCCGGTGAACAGCAGACCACCGGGCCGCAGGCAGTTCCAGTAGCGCTCGACGAGCGTCTGCTGGGTCTGCTTATCGAAATAGATCATCACGTTGCGGCAGAAGATAAAATCGAACGGCCCGGAAAACGGCCAGGCGTCCATCAGATTCAGATGGCGGAAGCGGATGATCTGCCGAAGCTCTGGGCTCACTTCGTACGCCCTCTCGCCGGCCGCGGTTGTGCAGGCGGTGAAGTATTTCGACCGATGCCGGTCCGGCACGCCGGCCATTCGCGGTGCGGCATACACGCCCGTCCGCGCCGTCGACAGCACGGCCGTCGAGATATCGGTGGCCAGCAATCGGAAATCGCACTTGGCGCCAGGGTTCTGCTCCGCGGCCTCAAGCAACGTCATGGCCAGCGTGTACGGCTCTTCACCGCTGGAGCAGGCAGCGCTCCATGCCATGATGCGCGTGTCGCCGGCCTTACGCTTTTTCGCCATCAGGTTCGGAAGAAATACTTTGGACAGGTATTCGAAATGCTGATTTTCACGGAAGAAGCTGGTGAGATTCGTGCTGATCGAATCAATGAAGCCAATGAACGCGGCCGACTTGTGATCACTCAGCACGTGATCGAGATAATCTTTCACCGACAGGAAGCCGCCCGTGCGCATCTGCTTGGTGACGCGGGCGCGGACGAGCGCGATCTTGTCGTCATTCAGCGAAATCTTGCAGTGCTTGTAGACCACGGTGCGGATGAGATTGAACTCCGCCTCCGTGAGCATGAAGTTGGCCTGCGCGGTGTTTGTTGTTTCAGTCTGCATGAGGTTCGATGACCGCTTTGGATGCTTTGATTCGGATCACGCCGCGAAATCAGCCTTGGCACGGCTCAGGACCTTCGCCTTCCCTGTTTCTCTTATCGGAGAATTTGCCGGGGTGAATTGGCGGGATATCCGTTCCGGCGCGCATGGCGTCGGAGCGTGCCCAACATGGCCGGAGTGTTCGTCCGTATGGCTGCCTTCGCGTTTTCCCGACGCACGGCAAACGTGGCCGCATGGTTTCCTATGCGGCCACGTGAATTCAATCAGGCGGCGATATTGAAGTCTGCGAAGTCATTCGACTCGGCAGATTCTTCCAGCGGGAATTCGTCCCGCTTCTTCGCCGGCAGGCGGGCGACCTTTTTCGGGTTCGTCCGGGGCTTGGGCGCGGCCACCGATGTTCCATCGGCCGAGTTGCCCTTCACCAGTTTCAAGAGATCGCGGACGACCGAATGAAGGCCGTCGCTCTGTTTGGTCAGTTCTTGGGCCGATGCCGCAGATTCTTCAGCGGACGCGGCCGTGCTTTGCGTGACCTTGTCCATCTGCTGCACCGATTGATTCACTTGGCCGACGCCCTGGCTCTGTTCCTGACAGGCCGCAGCGATCTCGGACACCAGCAGATTGACCTTGCCCGTCGACTCCGTGATTTCACGAAGCGACAGCGAGACTTCATCGGCAATAGCGACGCCGTTCTTAGCGTTCTGAACCGAACCTTCGATCAATTCCGCAGTTTTCTTTGCCGCATCCGCCGAACGGATTGCCAGGTTGCGCACTTCTTCGGCGACCACTGCAAAGCCCTTGCCGGCCTCGCCCGCACGGGCCGCTTCCACGGCGGCGTTCAGGGCCAGCAGGTTCGTCTGGAAGGCGATCTCATCGATCGTCTTCACGATCTTGGCGGTTTCGCGGGCGCTCTTTTGAATATCAGCGATAGCCGCGCCCATCTTTTGCATGGCGGCATTACCCTTATCAGACACCGCCTTCGATTCGGTCGACAGCACGCTCGCCTGGTGAGCGGTGTCGGCGTTCTTCTTCGTCATCGAACTGATTTCTTCCAAGCTGCTGCTGGTTTCTTCCAGATTGGCAGCCTGCTCACTGGCACCCTGAGCCAGGGACTGGCTCGACTGCGCGACCTGCAGGGCCGCCGATGACGTCTGCTCCGCGCCGCCAAGCAACTGATTGGTCAGTCGCATCAGCACGGTCCGAAGCGAACGCGTGATGAAAAAGCTGAGGAGGCAGCCCGCGGCAAACGCGACGATAGTGCCGATAAGCAACGATTTAACGCCGCGTTCCACGTTGGTCAGGAGGTCGCTGGTCGACGTGCGAACCGATTTGTCCCGATACTCCGACATGCCATCGATTTGTTCCATGTACGCGTCGAAGGCGGGCATCGTCTCTTTGAAGAACAGGGCGCGACCTTCAGGCAGCTTGTTTGCCTTGATCAGTGCCAGAACGGGCTGGAGCGCTTTATCAAAGGCTTCGCCCTTCGCGACAGCGGCCTTCACATTTTCCGCGTCCTGCTGGTCATCGCCCACTGATTCTTTGTACTCACCCATGGCCTTGGCGGCCTCGGCGGTCTGTGAATCGATGTCCTTGAACAGGGACTGGGCCAACTCCGCGTCCGGGCCGTTCAGCAGTTCGGCCGTGCATGTGGCGTTCGCCTGCACCACGTCGTTGATAACAACAACCGCGCGGTAGCCGGTCAGCGAGTCAGTGGCGACGTCATTCGCGACCGTGCGAATGCCTGTCAACGAATGATACGTCAGAACGCCGACGCCCAGCGTCACGGCGACCATTGAGCCAAAACCAACAATAATCCGAGTCGAAATCGTCATGTCCTGCGTCCTTCGCTATCAAACTGTTCCTTCGTAGCAACACCGCGATCGGGCTCGGCAAGCCCGATCGCGGCAAACACCACCGCGGGGATCAACCCGCGATGGCGTGAGTCTCTATCGACCTAAATCATGCGGCGAAATTGAAGTCTGAAAAATCATTCGTCCCGGCTTCGGATTCGTCGAGAGGAAATGCTTCGGATTTCTTTATCGGCGTCCGTTTGGCCTTCGCCGGGGACGTGCGTGACATCGCTTTTGGCTTGACGGCGACCGGAGCCGTTGCGGCTGAAGCACCTTGGACGAGTGCAATCAGATCGCTAACCACGCCGCGGAGCTGTTCGCCTTGCGTCGTCAGTTCCTCGGCTGAGGCAGCGGACTCTTCCGCGGCGGCGGCGTTGCTCTGAGTGACTTTGTCCATCTGCTGCACGGCCTGGTTCACCTGGCCGACGCCCTGCGTCTGTTCCTGGCAGGCGGCCGCAATCTCGCTGACCAACTGATTCACCTTGCCGGTGGCTTCAGTAATTTCATTGAGCGACTCGGCCACTTCGTCGGAGATGAGAACACCGTTCTTGGAGTTCTGAACCGAGCCTTCGATGAGGCTGGCGGTGTTCTTAGCCGCTTCCGCCGAGCGCATCGCGAGGTTGCGCACTTCTTCGGCGACGACCGCGAAGCCTTTGCCGGCCTCGCCCGCACGGGCCGCTTCCACGGCGGCATTCAGGGCCAGCAGATTCGTCTGGAAGGCGATCTCGTCGATGGTTTTGATGATCTTCGCCGTCTCGGCGGCGCTCTTCTGGATATCAAGGATCGCAACGCCCATCTTGCCCATGGCGGCTTTGCCCTTGTCCGAAACAGCCTTAGCTTCAGCCGATAGCAGGCTGGCCTGATGGGCGGTTTCGGCGTTTTTCTTGGTCATTGACGCAATTTCTTCCAAGCTGCTGCTGGTCTCTTCCAGGCTCGCGGCCTGCTCGCTGGCACCTTGGGCGAGCGACTGGCTCGACGCAGCCACCTGCGTGGAAGCGGACGCGGTCTGATCCGCACTGGCACCGAGGGATTTCACGAGGCGACCCAGCGCGGTACCCAAAGATCGCGAGATCAGCCAGCTCAGCAGGATTGACGCGACGATTGACCCGGCCATGCACGTCCACATCAGGCTCGTCGCAAACGCGACCGCTTCAGCGGCGGCCTTGCCGGTCTTGGCGCCCTCTTCATTGTTGAAGGTGCTGACGACGTCCGTCTGCTGGAACACCCGCGCGGCGGCCGGGGCGGTCTGGGCACGATAAAACTCGCGTGCCTCAGCGAATTTTCCATCGCTCGCGAGCGCGATCACGCGGTCGGCTTTGGGGACGTAATCGTCCAGTGTGACCTTAAGCTTATCGAAGTTGGTCTGATCCGGGCCGCTATTGACGGTTGCGGCGTAATCCGAAACGGCCTTGACGACGCTGGCGAGCATCTGCTTGCGTTC
>JAQGHK010000469.1 GCA_028288875.1 Phycisphaerales bacterium
CGTGTCCGCCGCGGCGGCAACAGCGGTTCGACCAACGCCCAGGCCCAGTCGTCCAATTCGTACCTGTGCATCCGTGCACCTCCGATCCCTGACTCTACCCATCAACGGCCTGCGAGACCGAACCTAGCCCTCTCCCGGCCATACCGGGAGAGGGGACCAGAGACTGCCGGGTGCCACAGGTCGGTGTACTCAGAGACCTGTGCTGAGTTGGCGTCACGAAGGCACAGGTCTCGGATTACCGCGACCTGTGGCACCCGATTCTGAATGCGAAGCAATCGGGTTCACGCGAGTTCAATCAGCTTTTTCTTCCGCGCAAATTCCACGCTGATCGTCTTCTTGCCGGCCATCTCGAACAGGATCTCCACGTTCTTCCCGCCGTACCCTTGCACGATCCCGCGGCCGAGCGTTTTGTGCGTGATGGTGCTGCCGACGGGCCAGGCATTGGCGGAGATCGCTGGCGCCTCGGCCGCCACTTTCGCCGCGTGTTGCGTGCGGCCATTTCGGCAGTTGTCACAAGCGCCGCACTGGTCGGGCGCGGCGGCATCGAAGTAAGCCAGCAGCGTTTGCCGCCGGCAGGCATCGGTCAGGGCATAGCCGCGGATCTGCTCGATCCGGCTGGTCCGCCAGTCGCGGAAGCGGTCCTGCTGCGCCACCACTTCATCGGCGATCGCGCCACTATCCTCTTTCTTCCGCCTCGGCGTGATGTCACCGGCCAGCGTCATCTCGATTGCGCCGATCAGTTCCAGCAGTTGCAGCGCGCGATCTAGCTTGCCGCCGCCGCCGATGGTCTCGATCAATTGCTCTCGCAGCTCTTCCTTCGGTGTGTGCGGGTGCTTGCGCAGCAGGTCGATCACATCCGCCACCTTGGCGGCGTCCAGTTTCGTCGGCGCGGACAGCGTTTTCTGCAGGCCCAAGTCCGCCTCGCGATACAGCAGCAGCGCCGCCGCCGGCTGGCCGTCGCGCCCGGCGCGGCCGATCTGCTGCATGTAGTTGTCGATCGAATCTGGCACGTCGTAGTGAATGACCCACCGCACGTCGGCCTTATCCACGCCCATGCCGAAGGCGCTCGTGGCGACGATGATCGGCACCTGGCCGCTCATGAATTCGTGCTGACGCTGGTTGCGGTCGGCCTTGCTCATGCCGCCGTGATAAGTGGTTGCGCGCAGATTGTTTTGCTGAAGCAGTTCCTTCACCGTATCGGTGGCCGCCTGCGTGGCAACATAAACGATGCCCGTGCACGCCCCGCCGCCGAAGGCCTGGCCCATTTCGGCGATGCGCAGCGGCAGCAGTTTTTCCTTGGCCTCAATGTCCGGACAAATCTCCGCACGCAGATCAATGTTCGGTCGATCAAAACCGGCCACGTAAACATGCGCGTGCGACGTGCCGAGCTGCCGCAGAATATCCTCGCGCACCATCGGCGACGCGGTGGCCGTCAGCGCCAGCACACGCGGCCGACTACCGTTGCCGGCCAGTTCGTCCATCACTTTGCCCAGCCGCCGATAGTCGGGCCGAAAATCGTGGCCCCACTCGCTGACGCAGTGCGCCTCGTCCACCACGAACAGCCCCGGCGGATTGGCCTTGAGCGCCTCCAGCGTCGGGCCACTCATCAATTGCTCGGGCGCCAGCAGCAGGTATTCGAGCGATCCATCGGCCAATCCTTCAAAGATGCGCCGCCGCTCGCTGGCCGACGTGTGGCTGTTCAGCACCGCGGCCGGCGGAAGCTCATTGCCTTCGATGTGCAGCACCTGGTCCACCTGCAGCGCGATCAGCGGCGACACCACCACCGTCGACCCGCCGATGACGATGCCGGCCAATTGATAAATCGCCGACTTGCCCGCACCCGTCGGCAGGATGGCTAGCACGTCCTGCCCGGCCAGCAGCGGCGCGATCACCGCCTCCTGCTCCGGCCGCAGACTTTCAAAGCCCATGCGCTCTACCGCTAGGCGTCGCACGGCGGCTAAGCCGACAGGGGCAAGCTTACGATTGGTCGGCGATTTATGGATGGAGGCGTTCATGGATACGCAACACTACGGCGACGGGACGGTGACGAGATTTCAAAAACAGTTCATCGCCGACTCACGACAAATTACCACGCATTACCGGACCTCTGACGGCCATACGTCGCCACCGCAACTTGCCGATGAAACGATAGAGCCCGCGGCCGAGATGCCGCACGCTGAGGCCGTTTGATCGGGGAACGCCGTATGACATCGCAATCGCTGGCCGCTACGTCGACTGTCGCATCGAATCCCTACGCCGCGTCGGCCACCTGGGTCGATTTGCTTCGCCAGCGCGCGGTCACCGAGCCGGCCCTGCCCGCGTTCACCTTTCTGAACGACGGCGAAACCGAAACCGGTAAACTGACCAACGGCGAGCTCGACGCGCAGGCCCGCGCCATCGGCGCGAAGCTGCAAGCCCGCACACAGCCGGGCGACCGCGTGATCCTGGCACACCCGCCGGGGTTGGATTTCATCGCCGCGTTTTTCGGGTGCCTGTACGCCGGTGTGATCGCCGTCCCGACGTTCCCGCCGCGCACGAATGGCAACGGCCACCGCATGACCGCCCGCGCCCGCGGCGTGGTCGCTCACGCGAAGCCGACCGTCATCCTCACGATCGCCAGCGATACGGATCGCGTGGCCGCCGCGCTGGAATGCGACGTGCCCGTCGTTGGCACGGATACGATCGCCATCGAAACCGCCGCCGCGTGGCGTGCCCCGACCATCGATCCACAAACACTCTGCTGCCTTCAATACACCAGCGGCACCAGCGGCACGCCCAAGGGCGTGATGCTGACGCACGCCGCCCTGCTGGCCAACTGCCGGCAAATCCAAGACCGTTTTGCCACCAGCCGCGACACGCGGGCCGTGCTGTGGCTGCCGCCGTATCACGACATGGGGCTGGTCGGCGCGATTCTGCATTCGCTGTTCGTGGGTTTCGATATCGTCCTCATGCCACCGAGCGCGTTCCTGCAGAAGCCGCTGCGCTGGATGGCGGCCATCAGTAAATACCGCGCGACCCACGCCGGCGGGCCGTGCTTTTCCTTCGGCCTGTGTGCCCAGCAGATCAGCGACGCCGACGCGGCCAAGCTGGACCTATCGTGCCTGAACGTCACCTTCACCGGTGCCGAAACAGTGCGGCCGGACGTGCTGGGAAAGTTCACGAACAAATTCGCCGCGAGCGGCTTTGATCCACGATCGTACCTCGCCTGCTACGGCATGGCGGAGACAACGCTGCTGGTCAGCGGCGTTCGGCCCGGCGCAGGCCTGAACGTCGGCACGCCACTCACTTCATCGCCCGGCACCCCGCTGGCCCCCTCGCCCGGTAATCCGGGAGAGGGTCTGCGAAAAACTGGAACAACCGCCGCATCGGCTGACCCTCTCCCTAGCCCTCCCCCGGATTACCGGGAGAGGGGACAAGACGCTGGCGGCCGCAGCGCCTCGCATGTGAGCTGCGGCACGGTCGCCATCGAAACGGAACTCTTCATCGTCGACCCCGCCACGCGGCAGGTGCGATCGCACGGCACCGTTGGCGAAATCTGGACGCGCAGCCCGAGCGTCGCCGCCGGCTACTGGCAGAACCCTGAGGCCACTGCCGCCGCGTTCGCCGGCCATCTTTCTGATGGCAGCAAAGACATCGCCGGCCCCTTCGTCCGCACCGGCGATCTGGGCTTCGTCCGCGACGGCGAAGTCTTCGTCACCGGCCGGCTGAAAGAACTGATCATCATCCGCGGCGTGAACCACATGCCGCACGAAGTGGAACGCACTGCCGAAGAAGCGCACGCCGCCGTGCAACCGCAGGGCGTGGCCGCGTTCAGCATTGACGGGCCGGATGGTGAGCGCCTCGCCTTGGCGATCGAACTGCAGCGCGCCCAGCGCAACACGAACCCTGAAGAACTCATCGCCGCCGTCCGCGCGGCTGTCGCCGAAGTGCACGGGCTGGAAGCGCATCACGTCGTCCTCCTCAAGCCCGGCGGCCTGCCCCGCACGCCCAGCGGCAAGGTGCAACGCAGCGCCTGCCGCGATGGATTGGCCGATGGATCGCTCGAACCGATGCACGCCAGTGTGTTGGCGACGCCGTCTGCGGATGCTCCTGAAGTCGCATCGATTGCCCCCGATCATCCCGCCAGCGCACAGGCCGAAGACATCAGCGCCTGGCTGGTCGCCGTGCTGGCCAGCGCGCTCAATGCCAGCCCTGATCAGATCGATCCGACACAGCCCGTCGGCGGCTACGGCCTCGGTTCGGCCGACGGCGTCGGCTTCGCCGGCACGATCAGCACCCGCCTCGGCATCGATCTGCCCGCGACCACGCTGTGGGATTATCCGACGCTTGCCGAGCTGGCGGTGTACATCGCCGAGATCCTCGCCGGGGGCGACCTCGCGAGTGCCGAAGCGGCGTGACCCTCCAATCCCCTCGCCCGGTACCACGGAGAGTGCTAAGGAGAGCGGACCAGAGCGAGCTTTGATCGTGCATCGATCTCGCTTACAACCACTTCTATGGCGCTCGGCACCGACGTCCTCTACAACCCCATGCACCCGTCGTACGCGGTTGATCCGTACCCGGCACTGCATCGCCTTCGTGCCGCCGAGCCAGTGCACTTCAGCCCGCTGCTGAAGGTCTGGGTGTTGACCGGTTATGCCGACATCGCCGCCGCATTGCGAGCCCCGCAATTGAGCGCCGCTGCCCGTAACTGGGCGGGCTACGAACGGTTTTTTCTTCGCCCGGACATCGAGCAGAACACGCTCGACGAGATGTACAAGCGGTGGATGCTGCAGCTCGACGCGCCCGATCACACGCGCCTCCGCGCCCTCACCGGCCGGGCGTTTACGCCGCGCGCGGTGGCGACGATGCGGCAGACCGTGATCGACGCCGCCGATGGCATGCTCGATCGGGTCGCCACGGTACAACAGGGTGGCGACGGCCGCTTCGATGCCGTCAAGCAATTCGCCAATCTCCTCCCCACCACCATCATCAGCCGCATGCTCGGCGTGCCACTGGGCGACGTCGACAAAGTGCACGCCTGGAGCACCGCCCTGCTCCCCAGCTTCAGCCCGGCCATGTCGCTCTCGACGCTGAAGGCCGTCAATAAAACGCTCGCCGAGTTCCGCACGTATTTCGCTGAGTTGGTCGAACAACACCTGGCCGAGCCGAAGGACGATCTGCTCACCGCGCTCATCACCGCGCGCGATAACGACGACAAGCTGAATGAAGAAGAGCTCTTCGCCACCGCCATCCTCCTTACCTTCGCCGGCCACGCCACCACCACACAGGCCATCGGCAATCTGCTCAGCACGCTCGCCGAGCGGCCCGATGTCACCGCCGAATTGCGGGCCAATCCCGCCCTCATCGCCCCGGCCATTGAAGAATCGCTTCGCCATGAAAGCCCGCTGCAGCTCATCTATCGCACCACGCTCGAGCCATACACGGTAGCCGGCGTGACGATTCCACAGGGCGAGATGGTCTTCCTCATCCTCCCCGCCGCCAACCGCGACCCGGCCCGCTTTCCCGAGCCCGATCGCTTCGATCTGCACCGCGCCGACAACAAGCACATCGCCTTCGGCTACGGCCACCACTTCTGCGCCGGCGCGGGGCTCGCCCGGCTGGAAGCGGGTGTAGCCGTCGAGCGCGTGCTGGCGCGGTTCAGCTCCTTCGCCTTCGACGGCCCGGTGCCCAGGCGCGAAGCCAGCCTGCTGATCCGCGGCCGGCAGTCGCTGCCGATGATCCTGAAATAGCCGCGTCCGCGCCGCACGATTTCGCTTGTCGGGTGGCCGAGCGCGTTGGTACGCTTGTCGCTCCTCAAGCCCAGGATGTTGATGCCGTACCGCAGCCGCCCGAAGTGGATTCTTCTCGCCCTCATCGCCGCCGCCGCGCCGGCGCTGGCCGGTGAGTCGTCGATGCGCGTGTACGACCTTCGCGATCTGCTGATCGACATTCCGGACTACGGGCCCGACGCCATCGTCGTTCCGAAGACGCCGCCGGCCCAGCGGCTGGAGCGGGTGCTGAAGGCGTTGCAGGCCTCCGTCCCCACGCTGGCCGACAACGCCACGAAGACGCTCGACGGTCAACTGATCGTCACCGCCGACGATGAGGTGCATCGCCAAGTGGCGCAGGTGCTTTCGCTGGCCCGCACCAATGGCGGCAAGCAGATCGCGA
>JAQGHK010000053.1 GCA_028288875.1 Phycisphaerales bacterium
ACACTCTCGATACGCAAGAACGGGTGTCGGCTTGAAGTCCCCGCTGGTCGGCGGCTCGGTGCTATCCAGCC
Source organism: Phycisphaerales bacterium (assembly GCA_028288875.1). Lineage (GTDB taxonomy): Bacteria > Planctomycetota > Phycisphaerae > Tepidisphaerales > Tepidisphaeraceae > RYN-431. Next base: position 72 of record JAQGHK010000053.1, read on the forward strand.
GTAGGCCCTCGATTCCGTTGAAGGCCACGGCGGGTCGATTCGGTGATTCGTAAGTAGCGTTCATCAGTTCCCTTTGTAAAGCCGGCGTCGTGCCGGAAATAGACTCAAAAATTATCAGCAAACGCCTGCACGTCGAAGGCATCGGCGACCGGCTCGGCCTTTGGTTCAAGGAGCACGTCCGCCACCGACGCAGCTGCGCCGGCGTGCATGATCCACGCGGTTCGGACCGCGGGGTTGTCCACCGCGTCGATCTTGATCAAGTCCCAATTTTCTATGACGACATAGCCGTCATAGATTTCGTTGCCGTCGTCGTCGGTCGGCCATTCATCCGGCTCGGGCGGCATGCCGTATTGCTCGCGCTCGGCGGGGGTGGGCTTGCGACCCTCGGCATAGCCGTAGGTCGAGAACCCGACTTTCCCCTTCGCGTCGACCACGGCCTGCAAATCGCGGCCGGCGACGGTGTCCGGAATGACGAAGTCGCCCTTGACGTGACCATCAGCCAGGACCTGGAAGTCTTTCCAGACCACAGCGGTGTTCTTGAGGTTGCCACCCTCCATGCAGCCGAGATGGTCCGAAGCGCCGAGCATGCCGCCGGCGGTGTCCGCCTTGGCACGACTCAGGTTCTTGTTCCACTCGGCCTTCGTGTAAACCCGGCGATTGGCGTTGACCTTGTCGACTTCACCGACAATGCCCGAGAGCAGGCCGGCAGCGGCACCGTTGGCCGGCTTCGTTCCTGAGCCGGTGGCGTGTTCAGGCACCCCGAGGACGCGCTCCATCACCGGACGACGCTCTTTTAGGAGCTGCATATTTTCCCGGACATCGTCACTGATCATTTTGGACTTCCCCATCCCCAGACCACCCGAATCGATTGGCCTGAAACAGTTGCGACGCATGTCGCCGGAGTGATGCCCGGCCGGCAAACTCGCCGCGCCGTTGGCGCTGCTGCCGTCGGCGTCACGCGTCGCGGGATGGTTGCGAAAGGATCACGCCGTCGGCGTTGCCGGGCGGTCATCGAAGCCCCCTGAAGGTACGCGCGGTCTTTCCGCCCTTGGCAGCATCGGCAGAGAGAATGTCCACAAGGGTGTCCTTGTGCCTGATGAAGCCCAGCTTCACGGCCTGCTGCATGTCCGCAATGACATAAATGTTTCCACCGTTTTTGGCTGCGATTAGGGCAGGATCGGGACTGCGCAGCCCAGGCTGAAACATGCCGCCATCTGACGTGATATGGGTTGGCCCGCGGTACGCCCCCGCCCAGGCCGAACCAACAACGCCACCGTCCGCCATCGCTCGCACACCATGCAATTGAGCAGGAATCGTTCGGCCCTTAGGAAGATGCGCAAAAAACTCACCGCTTTTTGACATCCCGATCGGGATACGCCCACCGCGCAAGGGCACGAAGGCCTCGGGTCCGGCCTCGCCGGCGAGGGTCAGCGTAGCGCGGGATAAAATTCCGCCGTCGGCCATTGCCGCGGTTGCCGTGCCACCGCCCGCACCGGACGCAGCACCGCCAGCGAAGGCGGAGAGTATCCCACCGATCAGGCCGCCCAAGCCGCCCGACTGTCCGCTCGATTGTTGCTTGCCGGCATCACCAATGAGCCCTTGGACCAGCAAGTGCGCCTGCATTCGCGACCACTCTTGAACAATGCTTTGCGCCATGGACGAGAACGCATCCCTCAAACTGCCAGTGCCATCGATTAGGCGGCTGATCGCCTGGCCTAGCCCGTCTTCAAGACTAGATCGCGCGGCGTCCGTGAACTGCCGAAATGCGGGGGCAATTTCTCCTGCTGAGTCACGCAAGTCTTTGAGACGCGATGCCAAGGCGGCGTACTGCTCTGCGGCCTTAGCGGCGTCCCGAATGGCCAACGGGTCGCTAGGGTGTGCGCCGAGTGCGGCATTGGCGTCGTTAAGCAGCGCGGCCTGCGTCGGCAGCTGCTGGTTCTGGATCAAATCCGCCTGCCGCTGCTGGATCACGCGATCGTCGGGCCGCGCGGCCGCCGCGATGTCGATTTGTGCGGGCGTGGCGCCGACGGCGATGGTCCCGGTGCGGGCTTGGTTTTGCAGATCCTCCAGCCCGCGCGTCGAAACGGACGTGGCGAAGTTCTGTCGCTGAAAGACCGACCAGCTGCTGAGCTCGGTCGTGGCCCCGTGTACGCCGATTGCCTCGAGCTTCCGCATGGCGGCGTCAATCTGAGCATTTCGACCGCTGGCCGCTGCAATGGCCGCCGGTCCGGCCAGCGGGAGGTTCGCCAATTCGTCGGCCAGCCCACGGCGGAAGTCGCGAGCCGATTCGGTCAGGCTGTCGGCGGCGGTTTGGCCGGCGGTGTTGTACGCGGAGATCAGCTTTGATCGGACGTCGTTCGTTGACTGGATCAATCCGCGAAGCTGGGCTGCCTCCTGTGGGTCCGTCGCAGCCTTCAGGCGGCGCTCACCTTCGGCCAGACCGTTGTCGAACGCGTCGATGGCCTTCAAGAACTGCTCCTGGAGCCGGCCGGTTACTTCGCCGCTGGAAGCGAACGCGCCGCGGCCTGCTCCGCTAATTTCCGTGAGCTTGTCGACCTGATCGCGGGTCAGATCGTTCAAGCGGCCAGCGGTCGAAATGCCCGCGAGTAGTGTCGGACCGAACGCCGGTAGCCCGTTGTCCTTCCCGTCCAAACTGGCAACCAAGTCGGAGAACGCTCCCCAACGGCGGGAATCTGCAACCGGCGGCGCGGATTGAATGACTTTGGCCACCGGTGCAGGCTTGTCACCGCCGAAGAGCGCGGCATCCAGTCGTGAAAGCGTATCGCCCGCGGCGTCGGTCATGCCGCCGACGTCACTGTTGAGAACGTATTGGCCTGTCCGGCGGATTGCGTAATTTCCGAGACTGCCGACGACCTTTTCCGGGTGATTTAATTTGTCGGCGATGTCGGTCAAGGCATCTGTGAGCCGTGTCACTTCGCCAGCAACGACGCCAACGCCCTGGCCGATCTTG
>JAQGHK010000555.1 GCA_028288875.1 Phycisphaerales bacterium
CGTGGCGGGCAAAATGGGGCCGACCATCGGGCGGATGGCTCAGCGTGCGCTGGCCGCGAGCGGATCCGATCGGCGCGTCATCGGCGTCGCACGATTTTCCAATCCGGCGGAGCGTGAGAAGCTGAACGACTGGGGCATCGATACGATCGCCTGCGACCTGCTGAATGAAGGCGCCTTGGCCAAACTGCCCGACGCATCGCACGTCATGTTCATGGCGGGGATGAAGTTCGGATCGACCGGCAACGAGGCGCTTACTTGGGCCATGAATTGCCACCTGCCGGCGATGGTTTGTCGGCGGTATCAGGGGAGCACGATCGCGGCGTTTTCGACGGGCAACGTTTATGGGCTGACGCCGCTGGCGACCGGTGGTTCGATCGAAACCGATGCGGCCAATCCCGCCGGTGAATACGCCATGAGCTGCCTCGGCCGCGAGCGGATGTTTCAGCACTTCGCACAGTCCACGGAGACGCCCGTCTCCATTCTCCGGCTGAACTATGCCTGCGAGCTGCGCTACGGCGTGCTGGTGGATCTGGCGCAAAAAGTGTGGGAGAGGTCGCCGATCGATCTGGCCATGGGGAACTTCAATGTGATCTGGCAGGCCGACGCGAATGCAATGGCGCTGGCCTCCTTCGCACAAGCAGGCCGCCCGGCGTTCATGCTGAACATCGCCGGCCCGGAGACGCTCAGCGTCCGCTGCGTCTGCCAGCAGTTCGGCCTACTCATGGGGCGCGACGTTCAATTCGTCGGTACTGAAGCCCCCGACGCCCTTTTGAACAACGGCCAGCTGGGCCATCGCCTTTACGGCTACCCGCGTGTGGGTGCAGAGCAAATGATGCACTGGATCGCCGACTGGATCATCCGAGGCGGCGAGACGTTGAAAAAACCGACGCATTTTGAAACGCGCAGCGGCAAGTTCTGATTCCTTTCTGAGCCCGGACATGATCAAACCCACCCCCAACGACGTCCGCGCCGCGCTTGCTGGCGGCCTGGCGATCCCCGCTCACCCGCTTGCTCTGAACAGCCAGCGCAAGCTTGACGAACGTCGTCAGCGGGCGTTGTCGCGGTACTACTTCGCCGCCGGCGCGGGCGGGCTGGCCGTCGCGGTGCACACGACACAATTCGCGATCCGAAATCCGGAAATCGGATTGTTTGAGCCGGTGTTGCGGCTGGCGGCTGAGGAGTTTGATCGTGCCCAGGCGCAGAGCGACCGCCTGCTCGTCCGCATCGGCGGTGTGTGCGGGCCAACGCGCCAGGCCGTCGCCGAGGCGGGACTGCTGCGCGATCTCGGTTATCACGCGGGCCTACTGAGTCTGGCCGCGCTATCGAAGGCGACGGATGATGAACTGATCGACCATTGCCGCGCGGTGGCCGAAGTCTTGCCCGTGATCGGTTTCTACCTGCAGCCTGCCGTCGGCGGCCGGGCGCTGCCCTACGCTTTCTGGCGTCGCCTGGCCGAAATTCCGGGTGTCATTGCGATCAAGATGGCGCCGTTCAATCGGTATCAGACCTTTGACGTCGTACGTGCCGTCGCCGATGCCGGCCGGGAAGATCTGGTGCTGTACACGGGCAACGACGACAACATCGTGCTGGACTTGCTCACGCCGTACCGCATTCGCGTCGGGAATCGGACCGTTGAACGCCGCGTGCTCGGCGGCTTGCTGGGGCATTGGTCGGTCTGGACGCAGAAGGCGGTTGAACTGCTCACGCATTGCCAGGCGATTGTGCGCGGCGGCGGCGAGGTTTCGGCCGACATGCTGGCCCGGGCGGTGGAAGTGACCGACAGCAACGCCGCCTTCTTCGATGCGGCGAACGGTTTCGCCCGCTGCATCGCGGGCCTGCACGAAGTGCTTCGCCGCCAAGGCCTGCTGGAAACGATCGAATGCCTTGATCCGCACGAGACGCTGTCCCCCGGGCAGGCGAAGGAAATCGATCGTGTATACTCGGCCTATCCGCACCTGCATGATGACGCGTTCGTCGCTGAACATCGCAGTGCGTGGTTGAGCGGTTAGCACGCAGCATATGCCGATTGATCTGGACACCATCGTTGCCGCGCAGTCGCGCATTGCGGGGGCGGTCGCCGTTACGCCATGCCCGGAATCGATTCCCCTTTCAGAACTCACCGGCTGTCGAATTTTCTGCAAGCTGGATCACCTGCAGCGCACCGGCAGTTTCAAGGAACGCGGCGCTCGAAACGCGCTGATGCAGCTCGGCCAGGCCGCACGAGATCGCGGTGTAATCGCGGCGTCGGCCGGTAATCATGCGCTCGGGCTCAGCTACCACGGGAAACTTTTGGGCATCCCAGTGACGGTCGTCATGCCGGTGACCGCGCCGCTGGTCAAAGTGTCGATGTCGATGGCGATGGGCGCCCGCGTTATTCAGCATGGCGATTCGTTCGGCGAAGCCCGCGCTAAGGCCGACGAACTGTCCGCTGCGGAAGGGATGACCTATGTGCACGGTTATGACGATCCCGCCATTATTGCCGGGCAAGGAACGCTGGGGCTGGAAGTGCTGGATCAGGTGCCGGAGATGGACGCGATCATCGTGCCGCTCGGCGGCTGCGGGCTGATGGCCGGCGTGGCGGTTGCGTTCAAAACCCGGCGGCCGGGCGTGCGGATCATCGGCGTTGAGGCGACCCACGCGCCGGCGTTCAGCCGGGCTCGCGCGGCCGGGCACCCCGTCACCGTCCGCCCCGGCCCGACACTGGCCGACGGGTTGGCCGTCAGCATTGTCGGGGAGAATGCGTTCTCCCTGTGCAATGGCTTGGTGGATGAAGTCGTTCAAGTGCAGGAGCGCGACATCGCGCTGGCGATCCTGCGGCTGGTGGAGCTTGAGAAGTCGGTCGTCGAAGGCGCCGCCGCGGCGACGCTGGCCGCGCTGCTGAGTGGCAAGTTGGCTTCATTGGCCGGAAAGACGGTGACGCTGGTCCTAGGCGGCGGCAATATTGATCCGGCTATTCTTTCTCGGGTGATCGAAAAGGGCTTGGCCGTCGACGGCCGACTCTGCCGCTTTACGGCGGTCATCAGCGACCGCCCCGGCGGGCTGGCGGCCTTCGCATCGGCAGTGGCGGCGACGGGCGCGAGCATCAAGGAAGTCACCCATGAACGGGCCTTCAGCGGCCCCGACGTTTCGTCCGCCCGGCTGCAATGCACGATCGAAACGCGCGGCCACCCGCACGTGGCGAGCGTCATGGACGCGCTGAAATCTTACAGCGCCCGCCTGGTGCCCGCCGACATGGATTATTGAGCAGCCATCGGCCCCTTACCGAGAAATACGTACCGGCCGCCCATCGGCCAAGCTGCGATTCGCGGCTTCGATGATTTGCACGATCTCTAGCGTCTGCTCCTTCGGCACTGGCGAGCGATCCTGCCCTAGCTCGGTAACGATCGCGCGGAGCAGGTTCAATGCAGTTGGGGTTTGCGATTGCGTCGTATCGGCGTAGGCCGGGCCGGCCGCACGATGCACGGTGATACCGAACGTGGCAGACCCGCCGCGCGTCTGGCGGATCGAGGCCATTCGCCCGTCACCCCATCGCAGACTGATCAGGTCGCTCCCGTCGCTGCTCATCACATTGGCTTCAACGCACCCCACACCCATCACGGCGACCGCCATTTCGACGCAGTGAATGCCGTACCAGAAAAAGCCGGGCTGAGTGGGCTCGCGGTAGCCCGGGCCAAAGACATCACAGCCCAAAGCCGGCTGGCTGCCGGCCTGCACGCGGGTCATCATCTCGTGAAAGCGCAGCGCCGAACTGCTCATCAGAACAGTGCCGTGAGTGTCGGCCACGTCAAAGATTGCTTCCGTATCGGCAAGACTCAAGGCGATCGGCTTGCCGACGAAAATCGGCTTCCGCTGCGGCGCGAGTTGCTCCACGAGGGCACGGTGCACGCGTCCGTCCGTGGCGGTCAACAGCACAACGTCGGCGGTTTCAGCGACCTCGGCGGGCGTGTTCATAATCGGCACCTGCCATTGCTCTCGGACGGTCCGCGTGTACTGCTCTACGCGCGACCAGCACAAGGGAACATCCGGACTGCCGCCGGCCCAGGCGGCCGTGACCCGTGCGCCGGGCACTTGGCCGCCGTTCAGCATCTCGGTGAACGCCACGGCGTGCGACATGTCGAGGCCGACAAGACCTACTCGGAGCATGGCAGCATCCTTTCCTCGGGCCGGGCCGCGGCCACCTCACGCAGCCGATCCGCGCCGCGGCGGAGCATGGGGATGAGGTGATCGGCGTCAAAATGATGGATCGGCGCGGCGTATTTTCGCGGGCCGTCGGCAAAACGCTCTTGATCCCACACGGCGTCGACCCGAGCCAGCAGGTGTTCCCTTTCGACGGCCGCGCGCAGCGCCTCTGCGGCGGTGAAGTGTTCAAGGCCGGCCGCCGTCGCGTAACAATGCGCGGCTAATTCGACCATCAACACGAACGTGGCAAATTCCCGATGGTGTTCGTGAACCGCCGGCCGCACGGAGTCTTCGAGCAACGCAGCTGCATCAGCCCATCTCGGTGCGGCGACTGTTATCACCCGCATCTTCTCAGGGTCGGCTATGCTTTCTTGAGCGAGCGTTAGCACGGAAGTCCATTCATCGCGACATGGCGATAGTTCAAGAACGACCTCACAGGCCGCAACGAACGCGCGGGAATCGCCCAATCCGTAAAAGCTTTGGCCGAACTTCGCGATTGCCTCGGCGACATTGCTGTCCGCCCCATCCCGTATGAGCGTCACTGACAGATCGAGCCCGAGCCAGAGTGAATCCGCTAGATATCGCACCGGCGTCCAGACCGTGTTGATGTGCCCAAGGACACGGCCGCCACCATCGGAGGTCAGCGTCGAGTGCTCACGAAGGCTGCGGATATTCGGCAACGCGAAACGCTCGCCGGGGAAAAGCATCTGCTGCGAACTGATGGAAGCGGAACAGAGCACGACATCAAAACCTTGGTCCAGCAGGTACTGCGTGGTTTCAGCGGGTTCGTGCGGACGGTAACGCCAGTTACACATCACGATGTCGCGCGGCAACTTGGCGGCAAGGGCCGGGTCATGAAGCAGGCCGTCCGCCCACATCCACATCCGTTTACCTACGCCGGTCACGACGCCATGGAGGAAGTTGATGTGATCTGCGAAGATGTCGGTTCGGCTGCGCGTGTTCAATGCCGCCTTCGACAGCGGATGCGCGCCGAAGTTCGTTTCATCCAGGCCGAGATGGATGTCCGTGCTGTCGAAGATCGAGGCGACGTCCCCGATCAACGCACGCAAGTTCGTTCGCGTTTCCGGGGCCACCGGGCACATGCTGCTGAACATCTCCTCCGATTCGGCCAGATGGCGAAAGCGCGCGAGGCGGGTCAGGTAAACGGTGTGTCCGAGCGAGGCGAGTTCCGGAATAATCTGCACGCCCCGCTCCTTGGCGTATGCACACAGCGCTCGCATCTCGTCGGCGGTATAGGCGTGCGGCGATGCCGCTTCGGGCACCGAGGGGAGGATCACGGCGCAGCCTTGGTCGTCGGTAAAATGCCACAGCAAATGGGTGACGCCGCGCTGCGCGAGGAAGTCGATGCAATTGCGGTAGTACTGCCGGTTTTCCAAGGCTCGGGCCAAGTCCAGCATGACACCAAGCACCGGGTCGTCTTGGTCGTCGTTTTTCATAGGCAATGAGCGTTCACCTATAAGAATACACGGGCGGAATATTATTCAATATTATTCTGAGAATAATTTGTTTGACACAGATTTTTTAGGGATGCATATTCCCTTCCATGAGCATTGCTCGCATAGCTGAGGCGGCAAACGTGTCGTACGCGACCGCCTGGCGAATCATCAACAATCGCCCGTGCAGCAGCGAGCAAGCCGTGCGGGCGGTGCACCGGGCCGTCCGGCAGATTGGATACGAGCCGGCGGTTGGCAAGCAGCGGCGCGGCCGACCGACGAAGGTGATTGATGGCATTCGCACCCGGAATGTTGCGCTGCTTCACCTTCGCTCGGGCACGTCGCTCAGCACGGCCGTCCTGAACGCCGTTCACCGGATGCTGGCAGAGCGGGATTTGAACCTCGTCTTCGCCCAAGTGGAAGACCCATCGGCGCTCCCGCAAGCCGTTCGTACAGGCAACGTCGACGGCATCCTCGGCTATGGCAAATTTCCCGACCAAGCCATCACGCAGGTGATCGAGCGTATTCCGTCCGTCTGGATGATGAGCCGCAATGACCGGCGCCTGGATCCGTTCGGCGATCGCGTCGCCCCTGATCACCGCGCTATCGGACAACTTTCGGCGGAATACCTGCTGGGGTTGAAACTGCCAAGGGTGGCCGTGCTCAATCCGTTTCCCAAAACTGAAATTTACCGTCAGCGTTGTGAGTCCTTCGCCGCCGCGGCCGCGGATGGCGGCTTGGCTGTCGACTGTTTCAATGGCGTTGGCGAGAACATGCAGCAGGAGGTCGCCCATCTGGCCGACCAATGGCTGGCGACGCCCGGTGGCCCCGCTCGTGGACTATTTGTTCCGGCGGATGACGTTGCCTTGCCGCTGCAACGCTACCTGCGCCGAAAAGACGTGACGTTTGATGCCGGCGAGGAACTGATCCTCGTTTCCTCCGACAACGATATCGAACTGCTTCGCAAGATGAACCCGCGGCCGGTCACGATGGACCTCAGCCACGAGGCGATTGCTCAACTTGCCGTGGAACGCCTCTTCTGGCGCATGCGGCACGGAACAAGTGTGCCGCAGACGACATTGTACGTCCGGCCGAAGCTGATTTTGCCCGATTCAGAGCTGTCGCTTGAGACAGCAGATGAAATGATCGCCGCGGTGTAACCGCCATCGCGCGTTCAAGGTTTTGTCCTGCCCGCGGGCAGGAAGTAAGTGCACGAAGATTGTTTGAGACCGGTGCGGACCCTGTGAGGTCGGCAGCATCGGTCCGGTGCCAAGCTCCACACCGTTCCCCCGAACCAGCCGCTTCGAAATCTTATTTGAGGTCCGACATGGAACCACACAATTCATCAGCAACGCGATCCGCGTCGCACCTTCGCAGGCCGCAGTCTGCATTCACACTGGTGGAGCTGCTTGTTGTTATTGGGATTATTGCTCTATTGATCAGTATCCTCCTGCCCTCGTTGAACCGCGCCCGCCGTGCGGCGGCGGCGATTCAATGTTCCAGCAACATGCGCCAGATTGCGATGGCCATGCTGCAATACACCGCGGATAACAAAGGGAAGCTCATTCCCCTGCGTGTGTCCGGCACGACAACGTATTGGCCCAAGGGCTTCTTCTGGGCGAATGAGCTTGTCCGCGGCAAGTACATCATCGGCCCCAACTCCCTGAAAGTGCCGGCCAGCCCGGACTACTTTCAATCGAGCATTTTCCGTTGCCCCGAAGCGTCGCCGGACATGATTCTGGCGCTCGGTGCCATCGGTACGGCCAGCCAGGAACCGCTGTATCCAGCGGATGCCAAGAACAACGCCGGCTTCATCGACAATGTCGCTTTGACGCCGGACACCGGTTTGCTCGATTTCGGCATTTCCACCTGGTATCAGCCGGTTGGCGGTTCTGTGTCGGCCAGCAGCGCCTGGCCGCCCGTGAGTGCGGTTTCGGCCCAGCGGGCGACGCCGTTCCTCTGGTACTCCGGCACGGCGGGCGACGGCTATCTCGCCGACCCTCACTACAGCCGCAAGCTGTCGCAGATTCGCCGCAGTTCTGAAGTCATCATGCTGGCGGAAGCCAACCAGCCGAACTGGATCAAGAAAGGCACCGCGCCCCACCTTCTCAATCGCCTGGCTGCCCGTCACGGCAATAAGACGGGTGACAAAACGAACGCCTACACGAACTTCGCCTTCTTCGACGGCCATGTCGCCGCGTACGAAACGCTGCCGTTCGATACCGCCTACGTCGACGGCTTCAACAACGGCACGGTGTTCTTCTTCAACAACGTCCTTCAATAATTCCCTCTGGTTATTCGTCATCTCGATTGATCTCCAAAAGGATTCGCAATGAAACTGTGTATTACACGGGCCGCCCTCGGTCTATCCCTGCTGACCGCCGCAACCGCCTCTGCTGCCGTCGTCAATGTCGATACGAACACCGCCGGCAGCACCGACGGCACGCTGATCTACACCTCCGGCGGACAGACCGCCGCGGCCAACAGCGCGTATGCGGTGTCCTACACGGGCGCGAGCAACCGCGTGGTCGGCATCAGCGGCAGCGCCGGCGCCCGCACCGTCAGTAATTTCCTGATGGCCTTTCGCCTGCCGACGTTGCCCGATGGCAACAGCATCACCGCGGCCACGTTGACGGTTTACCTGTCGGGCACGAATACCACGACGCCCGCTTTCAATGCCGACCTCTGGGGCTTGGGCTATCGCAACGGAACCGCCAGCACCTCCATTCTTGCGGGAACTGTCAGCGGCGGCGTCAGCGCGGCCACTGGGGATTTCGCCGACGTCGATGCTGACGGCAACCCGACCGCGCTTCCCACCAGCAGCACGAATGTCTCGGTTCAGTTCAGTGACACGACCGATGGCGGCGCGGCCTCAGGAATTGCCGCCCGGCAGAAGCTCGCGGACAACGTGCTGACGTCCGCCACGCCAACCTCGACGGCCGTGACCGTTTCAGTAACATCGTACCTGCAGGCGCTCTACGCTGCCGGCGCCGCGAGCACGGCGGGCACGACGGCGGGCTTCAGTGACGGGTTGGGCATGTTTCGTCTCTCGCCCGACGCAGCGATCAACGTCGCGGTGGGCGGCAACATTCGGTACGACCTGTTTACGAATAACGACGCCGGCACCAGGTCCCGACGTTGAGCATCACCTACAGCCCGACCGCCACGCCCGAGCCTGCCGCGCTGGCCACGCTGGGCGTCGCCGGGATGTTGATCGGCCGCCGCCGTCAGTCGTAATCATGTACCGTCGCTTCTTGTTTCTCAGCCGGAGTGATTCTGTGACGCTGCAAACCCTGACGAATCAGCTTGCTGTGTTTGCCCTCGCCTTGGCGTGCGGCGGCGCGGACGGCGCAGCGCCGGCGAAGTCGCCGTCGGTCTGCTTCTGGAATGGCGGCACGGCGGCCACGATTCGTGAGCTCGTTCAGCATGAGGATCCAAAGGTTTTTCAGGCTTCCGCGGATTTAAGTGCTCTGGCGACCAAGCAACTCGCCGCCGGGCCTTTTTCCGTGGTGGATAAGGGACTGGTCCCGCCGAGCGGCGATAAGCACGATTTCTCCACGCTCGGCCGATATTACTGGCCCGATCCGCAGGCGTCGGACGGCCTGCCGTGGATCACCATCGACGGCAAGACCAATCCCGACTATTTCAACGGCAAGACCGGCGACACGCAGCGGCTGTTCGATCTCCACTCGGCCGTGATCCTCCTCTCACGGCAAAGCTATTTCGCGGGCGATCGCCCTGCCGCGGAACGGGCGGCCCTGCTGTTGCGAACGTGGTTCATTGATCCGGCTACACGGATGAATCCCCACGCCCGCTATGCCGCCCGCTACCCCGGCCGGTGGGACGGGAAGTACCTCGGCATCCACAGCACCGTGCGGCCGTTCACGGATATTCTTGATTCCGTCGAACTGCTGAAAACCACCGACGCATGGTCGGCCGCCGATCAGCAGGCGATGGTCGCCTGGTTCAGTGCCTACCTGGACTGGCTCACCACCAGTGAGTTCGGCCAGCAGGAATCGGCCCAGAAGAACAATCATTCGACGTCGTTTGATTGCCTGATCGTGCGCTTGGCGATGTTCACGGGTAAAGACGACCTCGCCAGGGAAGTACTGGAAGAGGTGAAGCACCGGCGCATCGACGCGCAGATCGAACCCGATGGCAGCCAGCCACTGGAACTGCGCCGCAGCAAAGGCTGGGACTACAGCCGCTACAACCTGGAATTCATGTTTCGCCTGGCGATGCTCGGCGACGTGGCTGGCATTGACTTGTGGCACTACCAGAGCGCCGACGGGCGAAGCATCCGGCGCGCTCTGGATTACGTGATCTCCAATCTTGTCAAAGACGGGACGGTCGACGCGGAGGCGCTGAAAGGCGTCGGTGTCGATCTGTTCGGCCCGATGCTCCAGGTCGCGGCGCGCGTGTATGACGAGCCCCATTATCTGCAGGTCATGCAACAGATCGGCTACGAAGGCCGGCTTCGTTTCAACGAGCCTGGTCTTGTAAACGGCGTCCTCGGGGGCGCCGGCTTTAACCAAGGAATGCTCAAGTGAGTGAAGTTCTAATTCCTTTGGCTGCCAACGACGGCCCAGCAACCGGGTCCTCAGACAAGCCCGACGGACGGCCGCCGGTGCGGGTTGGCATCGCCGGCCTCGGCCGAAGCGGCTGGGGCATTCATGCCGAGGCGATTGCACAGCAGCCGACGCGCTTTCAGCTGGTGGCCGTGACCGATGACCAGGCTTTGCGGCGCGCCGAGGCCGTCGCGCGCTTTGGCTGCACCGCCCACTGCGACATCGGGCAGCTGGTACGCGATCCGAATGTTGAACTGGTTGTCATCGCAACGCCCAACCACATGCACGCGGAACACGCCATCGCAGCGATGAACGCGGGCAAAGACGTCCTGTGCGAAAAGCCCATGGCCGCCAGCCCGGCCGAGGCCGACGCGATGATCGACGCGGCTCGGCGCAACGGCCGCACGCTGACGGTGTTCAATAATCGCCGGTTCGATCCGCATTTTCTGAAGGTGCGAGAGATTGTCGAAA
>JAQGHK010000056.1 GCA_028288875.1 Phycisphaerales bacterium
CGACCTGTTTACACTTAGCACCACCGACATCGGTATCAATAGCTCGTTCTTCACCATGTCGACCGGTAGCAGCAACGATGGGCTGATGTTGATGTACGCGGGGCAGTCACCCGCACCCGAGCCGACAACTGCCGCGTTGTTCGGGTTGGGCGGATCCGTATTGCTGGGACGGCGGCGGAAGGCTGTGGGGGCGAGCGATCGGGCGGCCTCCTTGGCGTAATAGCAATGCCGGCCGGTGGCCGGGGAGGTGTCGGTTCGGATATGCTGAGCTGTTTATTGTGAGCGTATCTCCTGCTGAAATTCGAGCGACGCCGGCCGCCGAATGCGATCTGCGGGCTTCATCATTTTGGTGGATGGTGCCGCCGGCGGTTGCGTTGATGTTCGCAGCGCAGGTGCCGTTGCTTTGGAAGTTCTTTATCGATCTGTGGTCTCGGCCGCAGTACGAGTTTTTCCCGATTTTGCTGGCGGCTATTCCGTTCGTGGCGACTGTGTGCCTTCGCGAGTTGCCGGCCGGCGACTTGCGGGGTGGGTGGGGCGTGGCGACGGTGGTCTTGCTGGCGTCGTGGGCAAGCCTGGCGCTGGGCGGCATATTTTACCTGCGATGGGCGGCGCCGGTGTCGACCTGGCTCATGTTGGCCGGCTGTGTGTGGGCGTTGGGCGGCAGGCGGTTGGCGATCACGCTCTGGCCGGTGGGCGTGTTGCTGCTGCTGGTGATTCCGCCGCCGGGGCAATACGACAGTGCATTGCTGGTTTCGCTGCGGCAGTTGGCGGTCGCCTGTGCGGGTCGACTGCTCGATCTGCTGAATGTGCCCCAATTCACGCACGGCGCGGTGATCGATATTCCGAATGATCGGTTGATGGTCGAAGAGGCGTGCAGCGGGATCAATTCTCTGCTGGCCGTGCTGGCGTTCACTATTTTGTTGGCGTTTTGGAAACGGCTGCCGGCCAAGTCGCTGCTGCTGTTATTGCCGGCCGCCGCGAGTTACGTGTTCTGGGCGAACGTCGCGCGGATCATCATCTGCGCGGTCGCGAAACAGCGATACGACGTCGACCTGCTGACTGGGGCCACGCACGAATTGCTCGGTATCGGCCTCTTTGCCAGCTGCATGGCGCTCGTCTTCAGCACTGAATATCTGGGGCAGCGCCTCTGGCAATGGGATGAACACGCGGAGCCATCGGCCGCCGAACTGGTGGTCAATCGCGGCGGGATTGTTGGTCAAAAGGCGTGGCCGTGGTGCGCAGCGGCGCTCGTCTTCGTGCTGACAGGCACGGCCGTCACATGGCGAACGGCGGGGGCATGGCGCGAATCGAAATTGCCGCCCTCCGCGGCCTTCGCATTGCCAACTACGCTGGCGGGGTGGAACCGCGTTGATGATTCAGACAAAGCGCCGGAGCGTGCGGAAATCAGCGGCCGTCAGCATCAGCTCGCCCAATATCGTCGCGGAGCGCTGTTGGCGACGATCGGGATCGATTATCCATTTTACGGTTTCCACGATGCCACGACCTGCTACGCGCTGGCGGGCTGGAATATCGAGGATCGCGCGGATCAGCCGCCAAAGGGCGATGGGCCGGCGGTCTTTGATGTCTCGCTACGGCGGCCGCCGTTGTCGATGGGAACCATGCATTTCGCGCTCTGCGATGAGGCCGGCAACTGGTGGAGACGGCCGGCGGATTCGGGGGCGAATTCCGGTCTCGGGCTGAAGCTGCGTTTATCGCGCGAGCGCGCGATGGCGTATCCCCTGGCGCAGATTCAGGTGTTGCGGGTGGGTTATGACGCGCTCGATGCTGCCGGGAATGAGCAGATCAATCAGTTGTTCGATGAAGCTGCCAAGTCGTTCGCCGCGAAGGTGAAGGCCTGGCACGAAGGAAAGCTGCGATGAACGTGATTGTCGCAGAATCCGAAACCGAGCGACCGGCATTTTGGCCCGCGGTGCCGGCGGTCATTGCGATCCTGCTCTGCGTGGGATTGACGGCGGCCGTGGTCTGGACCGGGGCCGAGCCGAGTGTCGCCACTCTGCAAGCCAAGGCCGCCGCGGCCGTCGCCCGGCATGATGATCGAACGGCTGTTCTCTACTATCGTCACCTGTTAGCGCTGGAGCCGGCGCAGCCCGCTCACGCGCTGAAACTCGCTCTGGCGATCGACCGCATCGGACGACGCGACGAGGCCATTGCCGTGCTGACTGCCGTTGCACCTGTTGCCGGCAGTGGCTTCGGGCCGGCTCATCTTCAGTTGGCGGACTGGCTTGTCAGTGGGCTGGTGCTAGGCAGTAAGGGTGATCGGGCCGGGTGGGATATCGCCCGACGCCACGCCAAGGCAGCTCAAAACGACCCCGCTTCGCAAGCGGCCGCGACTGCACTCTTGGAAATCGTCGATGGGGCCGGCCGGTAGTCACGCTTTGCCATTGCGTAGCCGGGCTCGCCGCGGCGCTACAGGCGGGCACGAGCAGGCTTGGGCCAATCTATGCGGCTAGCGGCTGCGCTCGTTTTCCACAGGCGTAAATCGCAATTGAAATACCAGGCGGGGGCTAAAAACATGATAGCGAACCGCGCACCGTCTGCATCGCATCGGCACACACATCACGAGTAGGAAGGGCAGATCGCTCCAGCGAAATCGAGAGCTTTCCAATGGCTGGTCGAGACAGCGGGTACAAAAGGGCATGGCATTCGGTCCTAAAACCCCCTTTATCCGTTCCCAAATCAATTTTAGTCGTCGAGGCTCCGATCGCAAGTTAAAACTCTATCAACCTGCTTGGCGAACGGTTGCGAGTATTTGATGAATGTTGCTGCTGCGAATGCACGTTCACAGGTCGTGCATCGTCACCGCCAAATTTACGAGTGGGACGACAAGCAAATCGGGCCTTGAACCGACCAGGTCGCGCATTGGGGCGCACGGCATAATCGAATCAATCAGCGTTTGCCCAGAAGCGATGCTTTTCGAACGTGAATCGGCTTGGCCGCGCGTGGCGGCGGCTGGGTCGATTCGCCTTTCCAGAGTGGGACGTCCTCGGGCTCGATCTTGATCGAGCCGGGCCACTTCTTGCCGCCGGTGCGGATCCAGCGGAGGCCGGCTTCCAGGAACTCGTGCGGCGTGGGGTTATCCAGCGTCGTCAGTGACGGCACTTCCAGCTTCGCT
>JAQGHK010000609.1 GCA_028288875.1 Phycisphaerales bacterium
CGATATGGGCTGGCTTCGCCGCACGTTCGCGATCCCGGTAACGATGAAGGACAAGCGACTCTTCCTCCACTTCGAAGCCGTCGCCGGACAGGTCGAAATCCTGATCAACGGCAAGAAGGCTGGCGAACATTTCGATTTGTTCTTGCCGTTCGACGTCGACATCACTGATGCCGTTAAAGACGGCGAGAATGAGTTGCTCGTTGGTGTCCGCCGTGGCGAGTTGTTCTCGCACAACAGCCCCTACGGCAAGCGCGCCTTCGTGGCCGGGTCGATGTGGGGCGAGTCGATCGCCGGCATCTGGCAGGACGTTTACCTCCATGCCGTCCCGGCGGTGCGCGTCGACACGACGCTCGTGCAGCCGCTCGTCAGTGCGGACACTCTTCAGGCGGACGTGACGCTGCAGAACGACACGGACCAAGAACAGCACGTCGAGGTCGCCGGCGCAATCCAGCCGTGGGTCAACCTCGCCGATCCGAATGACACGCTCGCCGCGCCTGAGCCGAAATGGCGGCTCGATCCTGCTGTGATGGAGCTACCGGCGCAATCGATCGCAGTACCAGCCCACGGCGCTGCCACCGTGAGCGTCAAGAACGCTGTCGGCGGAAAGCTTAAGCTCTGGTCGCCCGAGGCGCCGAACCTCTATGGCCTCACACTTGCCGTGCGCAGCAACGGGAATGTCATTGACCAGAAGTTTATCCGCTTCGGTTACCGCCAGTTCACGATCGATGGCGCGCGGCCGAAGCTCAACGGCAAGGAGATCACGTTCAAAGGCGACGCATGGCACTTCCTCGGCGTGCCGCAGATGACGCGCCGCTACGCCTGGGCCTGGTACAAAGCTGCGAAGGCGGCAAACCTCAACACCGTACGCCTGCATGCCCAGCCCTATCCGGGGCTCTACCTCGAAATGGCCGACGAGACGGGGATGATGGTCCTCGACGAAACCGGAATCTGGGGCAGCGGCGGCACGGCGAAGTTTGTCGATTCCGAATATTGGAAGGCGGCTGATCGGCACGTTCACGACTTCGTGATGCGCGACCGCAACCACCCGAGTGTAATGGGATGGAGCGCGATGAACGAGGTGCTGGTACTCATCCGCATTCAGAGATCGCCGCCTGAGACGAAGGAAATGGCTCTTAAATATTATGCCAAGTGGGTCGCCGACATCGCCAAACTCGACCCGACTCGCGCCTGGGTATCGGGCGACGGCGAGGAAGGCGCCGACGGCACGCTGCCGATCGTCATCGGCCACTACGGCGGCACCGACGGCCCGCGCCGCTGGTCGCAAACCGGTAAGCCTTGGGGCGTCGGCGAGAGCGGGATGGCGTACTACGGCACGCCCAAGCAAGTCTCGCAATACAACGGCCCGTTCGCATACGAATCAATGGAGAAGCGACTCGAAGGCACCGCGGTCGAGGCGTACGAACTCATTACCAAGACTCACCTCGACTTTAGCGCGGCCTATTCCAGCGTCTTTAACCTCGTCTGGTACGGCCTCCAGCCGCTCGAGATCGGTCTGCGCGACACGTCACGCGCGCCGCGGGTCGAGGACGGTGTTCACTTCGGCCCATTCGTGGAGGGCCGGCCCGGAATGCAGCCTGAGCGTCTCGGGCCGTACTGCACGACACTGAACCCCGGCTACGATCCCGCCCTGCCGCTCTACAGGAAGTGGGCGATGTTCGACGCCATCGCGGCCGCCAACGCGCCGGGAAAACCCGCGCCGAGCGAGTGGTCCAAACGACCGGCGACGCAACCGATCGCAACGCCCGGCAGTACGACAAAGATTGACGCCGTCGAAGTTCTCACCGATGGCGGCAAAACGCTGCAGCTTGAGTTGCAACTCATGGGCGTAACCCTGGCGACAGACGTGCATGGCGCCGATGCGCGACGGTTGCTCGTCATCGATGGCGGCGCGCCACCGAAAGCGACCAACACGAAGGGCCAAATCGACGCGACGCTCGACGCCGGTGGCACAGTGCTTGTATGGCGCCCGACGAGCGAAGCGCTGTCATCTTTAAACGCCTTGCTCCCAGCGCCGCTTGAACTCACGAAGCGCACGGCCGTCTCGCTCGTGAAGACGATCGAAGACCCGCTGACCGCAGGAATCACCAACGCCGATACTTATTTTGCCGAACTCAAGCCCGACCAGATCCTCGATACAGGGCTTGCCGGCCCGCTCGTCGGACGCGGTAAGGTGCTGCTAGCCGCCCCCGCGGTCGACTGGCGGGTTTGGAACAATCGGCCTGAGGTAATCAAAACAGGCTCGGTCACCCGCTCCGAGCGCGAAACGAAGCCGGACGGCGCGGCGTTGGTCGTGACGCCAGTCGGCAACGGCCGGATCGTCATCGCCAATCTGTCGAATTTGACTGCAACGCCCGAACGCGTCGAGACGGCGCGTAAGCTGCTTACAAATCTTGGCATCACGCTCGGTTCACCGCGTGAACTGATCACGGGGGGCGTGTTTACGAATGCCGGCACGCTACGGCGAGCCTTGTTTATCGGCCGATTCGACGGCAAGCCCAACGAAATGCTCCGGTCCACCGACCATGCGGACCTTCCCGACGGCCCCGTGTTCAACTCGCCATCCGCTGGCATGGCCGTAGGCGAACGCAAGTGGACCGAAGGCACGGCCGACCCGGCTTCGCAGCTCTTTGACCTTGGCGGCAACAGGCTGAAACTGCCCGGCTCCAATCGCAGCGCAAACGCTTACGTCAGCTTCTGGGTCAACAGTCCGCGCGCTCTCGACGACGTACTCGGCCAGCCGGACGTGCCACACGTCGACCTGCTCATCCAAGGCAGTGAACACGCAGCGGCGGCGTGGCTGAACGGCAAACTACTGAAGGACGCTCCCCCTGCGGAGGCCCGTGGCGCCAATCAACTATTCCCCGCGTTGGTCCTGCAACGCGGTTGGAACCACATCATGCTTAAGTTGTACCGCGGCGATGACGAATGGAAATTCGGCGCCCAACTGCGATGCAGCGACCCCACGTTCCTCTCGACCGTCCAAGCAACACTGGAGTCGCCGGCGAAGTAACGCGATAGCACCAGCAGCATGCAGGGTTCCGCCGACGTGCAGACGCGATCATCAACGGCTGCCGGCTGATGTCCGTCTGCACCCTGAGCAACGGTGCCACGATCTGGATCATCACCGAGGGCGCGGGTGATCACGGGCAACGCCATCATACGATACGACTTTCACACCCATCGCCGCCGCGATCCGAATCTGGGTGTGGAAGAAGACCTCGATCTCATGCAGTTGATGTTCGTTGTTCACGGATGCAGAGCGTATAAGCCTGCGCGGCACAACGCCAAACAGCTATGGTGTGAGGAAAAGGCGGCGCAGACGAACGCTTCGCTCAAGGTACTCGAGCGGGATCTTCACGCTTTCGAATCATGCTCACCAAGTCGGAACTGGACGACGGTTAGTTTGCGAGAAGTTGCAGTATTTGGATAAGAGGGGCAAATGGCTTAGCAAACCATTTTTCAGTTCGAACGGGCCGATCGCGATCTACGCTGGGCGATGAATTCGAAGATTGCGAATTTCGAGATGGCTTTTCACCGTGCGGAAGCCGAACCAGCCGTCGCGATAGGGGTCGGCATCGGTCAGCGCGAAGAGGCGTTCGCCGTCTCGCCAGTATTCGATGGTGTGGTCGCTGGCAACCAGCTTGATATGGACTTGGACATTGGGCGTTAACAGATGCGTCACGTCGGTGAATTCGTCCTCTGCCCGAAGCGGGCGATTGCCGCGTTCGCCGATGTAGCGGCGGAAGCGGGTGGTCGTATTGCTGTTGCCGCCGTAGCCCACGTAGTAGGTGGTGAGCGTGTCGTAATCGGCAAACTTGCCGGACCGCGGGGTGCCCAGCAGATTTCCGCTGCGTTTGGCGTCGTCGGCCATCCAGAAACAGTTCAGGTCGCTGACGCGATCATTCGCCCCGCCGCGACTGATGGCCGTCGCGTCATACTCGATCACGACAGAACCGCTGAGCTTTTGTTTGAGCCAGACGGTGATGCCGGCGGGTGCGTCGATGACGAGCGCGCCGTCCTTAGCCGTCACGGACGCCGGCTGCTCCTGGTCGATCTGAAAATCGTCCAGACCGGTCTTGAAATCATTGGTGTAGATCACGGCGTCCTGCGTCGTCGGCGAATCGGCGGCCATCGCTGTAGCCGCCATAGCGGCTATAGCTAGACGGAGCAACTTGAAAAGTTTCACTCGGTGTTTCGCGCGACAGACGGCGAAGGCTCTCATGGTAGCTCCTGCCTTAGTCATCGTACCGCAACGATGCCAACGATGCCGCACAGAGCGGCCGCGGATCGGTCGCCAACGTGTCTTGGCAAACAAACCGCCGGGCATCGTGATCGATGATGCCCGGCGGCCTGGAAGTAACTGCCGCTGTCAGGCCCGACGACGACGGCCGAGCAGCCCGGTGCTTAACATCGCTGCAACACCTGCGAACGCCGGCTCGGGCACCAGCGTCGTGTTCACGAAATTCTGCCCGGCGGCCTGCGCCTCGGCCGAGGCATTTTTGCTGAGCAGCAGGTAATACGGCGCAGAGGCGGCTACGCCGGCCTGCGAAGTCGTCAGCTTCAGCGTCAAAAGGTACACGCCGTCGTCACTGGCGCTGGCCGACGTAAGGCCGTCGCCCAATAGCCGCCAGTAGACTTGCGAGTGTGAGGTCGCGGTGATGGTCGCCGGCGTTGTAAGGCTGAAGCTGCCGCCAACACCGCCGTCCATGGAAGCGAGCGTCGCAGACGGTGCGCCGATGCTGCCGCGGAGGCCTTGCACCTGTTCATTGCCCGGATCGGTGAATGAAGTGCCATCCCAGAGCTTCAGTCCGTCCGCAATGGTTTCGGTGATCGTAACGCCACTATTGAAACCGGCGCTTCCATATTTGATGCCCGGCCCGAGATAGGCGGCCTCGGAATTGGTGCTGTTGAATTGGGCGTACCAGCCGTCGTTGGCATCACCCAACGACCGCTGCACCAACGGCACGACGTATGAATACTGAACTGGATTGACGTCACCGTAGTTCGCGGTGTCGAAGACCAAACCGCGGGTGACGATCTTGTTGTTTTCGACACTGATCTGAACGACCGGACCATGGGCCATGACGGTCGACGCCGCTGCGAAAATAGAGATCGAAATGGTGAGGATGTTTTTGATTTTCATGGAACCAAATCTCATTCTGAGATTCTCAATTTGAGACCCTTTAAGGCCTGTTTGATGAACGAAATTGCCGATGGCGTGCGCCGCGTCACGCCGCAGCGTTCCGCCGACGGGCCAGCAGCCCGATGGCGGACGCGCTGAATAGCGCCAGCATCGTCGGCTCCGGGACTAGCGTGCCTTCCAGCACCGCCTCAGCGGTGGCGAGTTGGGTCGGGTCCGCATTTTTGCCAAGCACCAGGTAGTACGGCAGCGACGTCGCCAGCCCCGGCGCCGTGAGTTGTAACTCCAGCGCATAGATGCCATCGACGCCGCCGTAGTTCGTGCCGCCATCCAGGCCCTGCAGGCTATACGTCAGGTGGCCGTGGCTGCCTTCGGCGTTGTATTGAAATGCCGCGGAACCGCTGACGAAGCCCGTGGACGTGAAGCGGTTCTCGCCGATCTCATTGGTGATGACGAATCGCGGCGTTCCGGATGACCCGAATTGCTGCGACAACGACTTGAATGTACCTGCCGATCCGCCTGCGCCGGGAACGTACCACAATGGCTCGGCCACGACGTCGTAGGAGAACCGGGTGCCGGAACTGATGGCCGCGCCCGAGGGCAGCCGCTGAAAGCCGGGGAATGAGGTCTGCCAATCGACGCCATCGTCGTCATAAATCGTATCGGCCATGTCGAAACTGAACACCCGATCGGCGTGATATAGGCTGGCATTGCTGTTCGGCGGATAGGGTCCATCCCAAGTAGAGATTTGACCGCCGGCCGTGTTGATCCACACCCGCGGGCCGTCATGCGCGACGGCGATACCGACGCTCCCAGCCAGAATGGCTGCGGCGGCAAAGAAGCTGAGTTTCATAATGATCCTTAACTTTGATGATGTTGAGCAACCGCCTTACGGCACGACGACCGGGTCAAACCGGTTGCGAGTTTTGTCTGTGTAAACGTCGGCCAGTGGCAGGCACTCGGCGTGGCCGTCGAGGAAGCTGAAGTTCAGCCTGCCCTCCCAGCCTTTCCATTTTCCGCCATGCCGACCGACGGCCATCTGGGCATTAATCTTGTTCAACTGCACCTGGGCGATGGCGTCGAACTCCTGCACGTGAATGTGGTCCGAAAGCGTGTACGGTCCACTTTCGGCCAGCTCCGCAAATTGGATAACTTCAGAGCTCTGTCGCACCCGAGTGATCTTCACGTACGGCAGAGCCGTCGTCAGACCGGGGAAATGGGATACGGACAAGAAGTTGTTGATCGCGTAGCTGGTCATCCGATACCCGGACGTCAGCGGCGTGACATACAGCTGGTCGAAGTACAGGCTGCGATCGGCCGGGCACCGCTGCACCAGCGGCGTGGCCGAGTAAGGCTGCAAAACGCTGATCCACGACCCCTGGACGTCAGCACTGTCTTTACCGACTTCGACGAGCAGGTTCTTATTCTGTGCCGCGAAAAGCATCTGCGCCGTGGCCATGCTTCGCAGGTTGGCGAGGCACTTGGTGCGATCGGCCGCCCGCCGCGCTGCATTGAGCGACGGCAGAAGGATTCCGATCAGAACTGCGATGATGCCGATCACGACCAGCAACTCCACGAGCGTGAACGCACGCGCGGGCGAGAAGAAACGTCTCAAAGACGCCTCCCGGTTGGTGGGCAAGATGATGAAGAGATTACGCCGGAAGCGGCGTGGCGGGCGGGCCGTTGGCGAAGTACGTCGGAGCGCAGAGAAGCTGGTGCCGCTTGCTCGGCTCGATCAGCCGGCGAAGCTCACACAGCCCCGTCGGGACCAGATCAAAATCGTATACAGGAGGAACGGTGTAACCGTGCGCCTGATAACAAACCGCGCAACGTTCTTTTCGTTCCTGCGACGGCGTTTCGCCCGGCTTGAGCGGCTTGCTCTTGGTCGCACAGCAGGCGGGCTCACGCGAGGCGGGTGAACAGGACGCGCAGTCGCTGCCGACAACGACCATGCCGCGCACATGGCCCGGCAAAATCGCCAGCATCCAGAGGGTCTGGAAGATCAGCAGGCTGTACTTAAACGCGCAAGTCCACACGGACTCTGAACCGTAACCGTGCTTCCCCCGACCGGCAAGCGATGCACCGCGCATGCGGCATCGCGGCGTTAGTGCCGACGCGCTGGTGCCGGCGGCTCACCCCCTGCTTTTTGGCAGAACCAGGACATCGACCTATGATCTTGCTCCATGACCCGGTCTGCAGCGCGGCGCATCGCGATCGATTACGGCCTAGCGATCGCTGCGGTTGCCGCAGCGATCGGTTTACGCTGGGCGTTGACGCCCGTCATCGGCGATACGGCTCCCCTTATCTTTCTGCTATTACCCATCACCCTCATGGCATGGGTGGCCGGGCTGTGGCCGGCGCTGTTCGCCACGGCATTGGGTTGCGCGGCGGGCTTAGCGATGTTCGGGCAGAAGCAGCCGGCGACCTATCAAGCGCTGCTGCCTTGGTGGCTCAGCCGCAGCGTTCCCTTTTTGCTGGTCGGTGGCCTGATCAGCGCCTTTGCATCGCATTTGGAGCGTTCGCGTGAGCGTGCCGCGCACAGCGAAGAACGCCTTCGGCTCGTTTTTGAAAGCGTGCTGGACTACGCCATTTTCACGACCGACCTGCGCGGACACGTGACCACTTGGAACGTCGGAGCCGAGCGAGTGTTTGGGTACAACGAGGAAGAAATCATCGGCCAATCCGCGGAGATTCTTTATACGCCCGCCGGCCGGCAAGAGGGCCTGCCGCACCGCGAAATGGACACGGCCCTGGTCAACGGCCGGGCGCGGGAAGAGCGATGGCTCGTGCGAAAAGACGGCAGCCAGCTCATGGCGGGCGGAATGATCGCGGTGCTGCGGGATGACGCGAACCAGCCGGTCGGCTTCACCCGCATTTGCCGCGATATCACCGAAGCGAAGGCCGCCGAGCAGGCGCTGCGTGAGAGCGAAGCCCGCTTTCGCAACATGTCCGACAATGCGCCCGTCATCGTCTGGCAGACACGGGCCGATGGCCACTGCGAATTCCTCAACAAGCAGTGGTATGACTTCACCGGTCAAGCTGAGGCCGACGCACTGGGGTTCGGCTGGCTGAACGCCGTTCACCCGGAAGACGCCAAGCGCACCAGCGCCGCCTTCTTCGAAGCTACCGAACGAAGGACGCCGTTTCACGTCGAATACCGCCTGCTTCGCCACGACGGCGAATACCGCTGGTGCCTGGACTCGGCCACGCCGCGGTCCAGTCCGGACGGCATGTTTCTCGGTTACATCGGATCGGTCATCGATATCAGCGAACGAATCGTGGCCGCCAAGGAGCGCGAAGCGCTGTTGACCAGTGAACGCGCCGCACGCGCGGAGGCCGAGCGTGTCAGCCGAATGAAGGATGAATTCCTCGCCACGCTGGGCCACGAGCTGCGCACGCCGCTGAATGCCATCCTCGGCTGGTCACAGATCATGAAACGCGACCCGAACGAGGTCGCCGACATTATTCAGGGTATTGACGTCATTGAGCGTAACGCACGCGCGCAGGCCCAGATCATTGAAGACTTGCTGGACATGAGCCGCATCATCAGCGGCAAAGTTCGCCTGGACGTTCAGCCGCTCAATCTCACCGCACTCGCCTCAGCGGCGCTGGACACCTGCCGCCCCGCCGCCGACGCGAAGGGTGTCATGCTGCTCTCGGACATCCGCCCGCAGCAGGCCATCATCAATGGTGACGCGAATCGGCTGCAACAGGTGCTCTGGAACCTGTTGTCCAATGCCGTGAAGTTCACTCCAAACGGCGGGCGCGTCGAAGTGCTACTGCGCCAAACCGATACGCACATTGAAATTTCCATCGCCGACACGGGGGAAGGCATCGCTGCCACGTTCCTGCCATTCGTGTTCGACCGCTTCCGCCAGGCCGATGGCACGACCACGCGCCGCTTCGGCGGGTTGGGCTTGGGTCTGTCTATCGTGAAGCAACTGGTGGAATTGCATGGCGGCACCGTGCAGGTTAAGAGCGAAGGCGTCGGTTGCGGCTCCGTGTTCAGCGTAATGCTGCCGCTAGCCTTTGTGCCGGACGCGGAGAGCGGCAACGAGCCGGTTAAACCCGCCACCTTGCGGAATGGCGGCGTGTGGACTGAATCGATCCGCCTGACCGGCATTCGCGTTCTTGTCGTCGATGACGAGCCCGATGCCCGCGCATTGGTCTGCCGACTGTTGGAGGATCGCGAGGCGAAAGTTCATATGGCCGCCAGCGCTGCCGAAGCGATCGACCATCTCCGCAGCCATCGCCCCGATATCCTGGTCAGCGACATCGGCATGCCGGGCGAGGATGGCTATGCCTTGATCCGGCACATTCGCTCACTCGATGCCGATGCCGGCGGCAAAACCCCTGCCATCGCGCTGACCGCCTATGCCCGCGCCGAAGACCGCGTTAAAGCCGTCGTCGGCGGCTTCCAGATGCACTTGGCCAAGCCGGTCGAACCGGCGGAATTAATCGCCATGGTCGCCACGCTGACTGGCCGCACTTCCGCGAACTAGGACCGCTCGGGCTTTCGATTGCAACAGCTTGTACGCACTGGACATAAAGCACGTGTGACCCCGCGGCCACCAAGTGCGATCACGAACGAATGCTGAACTGTTTTTAATGTCTCGCGTGTCGGTTTAGCGTTATAAATTAGAGATGGAAGTGAACAGCCCGCCGATCTCAGAGCCTCACCCGCCAACCCGCGTAAAGCAGCGCCATTCCATGGCGAACAATCCCGCCGTGCTGGTGGTGGATGACAACGTCGCGATTGCGCGAGCAATCGTCATTCTGTTGAAGGCAAAAGGGATCTCCGGTCACTGCGTATATGGCGGCCGCGACGCTATGGCCTGGCTCGGCGAGCACCGGCCCAAGCTCGTTATCCTAGACATCTCCATGCCCGACATTTCCGGCGTCGACGTCTTGAAAACCATCAAAGCCGATCCGGCCAGTCGAGATCTACCGGTGATTCTCCACACGGCGCTCGAGGGCAACAAAGTCTCAACGCTCGCCCAGACCTACGGCGCGGACGGCGTGTTGCTAAAGGGGCGATCGACGCTGGTCGATGTCCTGCAGATGGTCGACGATTTCGGCATTCGCAACTGAGCGATCGCCCAAGGCTTTCATTCGACCGACCAGATCGATTCGCGAACAGAAGCACGCGACGACCGGCCCGAGCTTACTCCCATTCAATCGTCGCCGGCGGCTTGCTGCTGATGTCGTAAACGACCCGGTTCACGCCCCGCACTTCATTGATGATGCGGTTGCTCATCCGGGCC
>JAQGHK010000670.1 GCA_028288875.1 Phycisphaerales bacterium
TGCTTGCGTCGCGTCTATCTCGCCGAGCGCACCGGCCCGGACGAATCGTTAAACGACTACGTGCGCCGCAACACCATTAAGGATTTGCAGCAACATTGCGAGGCAGTGTCCGTGTAGGGGTGAGGCATGCCTCGCCCGCTTAAGCCGATTGACGTTCGCGGACGACGCATGCGTCGCCCCTACGAGAGAATCCTATGTCCGTTCCCGTCCTTCCAGACTCCGCCCCGTTTTCGCCCGAGCAGCGCGCCTGGCTCAACGGCTTCTTCGCCGGAATCGCCGGCAGTGCCGCGCCGATGAATGGCAACGCGATGTCCGTCGCCGCTGCCCCGACCGCCGCTTTGCCCGCACCCGTTGAAGACGAAGATTTTCCCTGGCACGACCCGGCGCTCCCGTTGGACGAGCGAATGGCGATGGCCGACGGCAAGAAGCCCGAACGCCAACTCATGGCCGCGATGGCCCAGCTCGATTGCGGCAGCTGCGGCTACCTCTGCCAGACCTACGCCGAGGCGATCGCCAGCGGCACCGACAAAGACACCACCAAGTGCTCTCCCGGCGGCAAAGAGACGGCCAAGAAACTCAAAGAGTTGATGGTCACGCTGAATGTCAGCGCCGGCGCATCCGCCACCGGCGCGGCCGTCAACGGCTCACCTAAACCCGCCGCGCCGACGTCCACGGCCACCGTCAGCCGGGATACGCCGTGGGCCGCGCCGATGCTCGTAAGCCGTCGCCTCAGTTCACATGAATCAGCCAAGGAAGTGCGCCACGTCGAGTTCAACCTGAAGGGATCGGGTATCGACTACAAAGTCGGCGACGCCCTCGGTGTCTGGCCAGAAAACTGCATCGAGACAGTGGCGCAGATCATCGATCGCCTCGGCGCGACTGGTGCGGAAGACTGTCACACGATCGACGGCCGCGATACGTCGCTGTTCGAAGCGCTCCGCCGCGAACGCGTCATCACCCGGCCGACGGAATCGCTGGTCGAGTTGCTGGTCGAAACCGCTACCGATCGCGAAGAAGCCAAACGGCTTCAGGCCTGGCTGACATCCGATGCCGGCGAGCCGCTGAACAATGTCGATGTGCTCGACGTGCTGATGAACGCCCAATCCGCCAAGCCGCGGATCAACGATTTTGTTGGCTCGCTCTCCAAGCTCCAGCCGCGCCTTTATTCGATCAGTTCGTCGCCCAAGGCCCATGAAAACCAGGTGCATCTAACGGTCGGCGCGGTCCGCTTCGCCGGTCGCCTTGGCGGCCGGATGCTTCGCGGCGTCGCCAGCACCTATCTCGCCGATCGCGTGCGGCCCGGCGAAAAAGTGCGAGTCTTCACGCACGCCTCAAAGCATTTCGGCCTGCCGCCGAGCGGCGATACGCCGATGATCATGGTCGGCCCCGGCACCGGCATCGCGCCGTTCCGCGCGTTCCTTCATGACCGCCGGGCGACGGGCGCCAAAGGCCGCAACTGGCTGTTCTTTGGCGACCAGAAGCGTGACCACGATTTCCTGTATCGCGAGGAGCTCGAGTCCTTCGCCGGCGATCAGTTCCTCAGCCGCATGGACATCGCCTTCAGCCGCGATCAGGCGGACAAGGTGTACGTCCAGCACCGTATCTCCGAGCAAGGCGACCAGCTCTGGGCGTGGCTGCAGGACGGCGCGCACTTTTACGTCTGCGGCGACGCCCAGCGCATGGCCAAGGACGTGGACAACGCGCTCAAACAGGTCGTCGCCACGCACGGGAAAATGAGCGACGACGACGCCAAGGCGTATGTCACGAAAATGACCAAAGATGGCCGTTACCAGCGCGACGTTTACTAATGTCGATCGCCGCAACCATTCCTCTTCCCACGCTGCCGCGCACCGCGGTGCGTACGCACTGCCCGTACTGCGCGTTCCAGTGCGGCATGCTCGTTACGCCAGTGGACGGCAAACTGCAGATCGCCGCCGACCCGGATTTTCCCGTCAATCGCGGCCAGATGTGCATCAAGGGGTTCAACAGCGGCGACTTGCTCACGTCCCCTGATCGCCTGCTACAGCCGCTAAAGAAAAACGATCGCGGCGGCTTCGATGATGTGACCTGGGACGCCGCGCTCGATGAAATCGCGGAGCGCATCGAATTCATCCAACGCCACAACGGTCGCGACGCCATCGGCGTTTTCGGCAGTGGCGCGCTGACGAACGAGAAGGCCTACACGCTCGGCAAGTTCGCCCGCGTCGCCCTGCGCACCGCCAACATTGATTACAACGGCCGCTACTGCATGGCCTCCGCCGCGGCAGGGCAGAACGCCAGCTTCGGCCTCGATCGTGGCATGCCGTTTCCCGTAGCTGACATCGCCGAGACGAAGTGCTGCGTGCTCTGGGGCAGCAATTTGGCCGACACGCTGCCGCCGATCATGCAGTATTTCCATGAGCTCAAGGCCAACGGCGGCCTGCTTGTGGTGATCGACCCGCGGCTGACCGAAACGGCCCGCCTTGCCGACGTGCACATTCAACCCGTGCCCGGCGCGGATCTGCTGCTCGCCAACGGTCTGCTCCACCTGGCGATTGAAGAAGACCTGATCGATCTGCAGTACATCGCCGAGCGCACGTCGGGATGGGACGCCGTGCGCTCGGTCACGTTGCGATATCACCCGGCCTACGTCGAGCGCGCGACGGGCGTGCCGGTCGAACAACTTCGGCGCGTCGTCCGCGCCCTAGCCTCCGGCCCGAGCATGATCCTCAGCGGCCGCGGGCCCGAGCAGCAGAGCAAAGGCAGCGACAGCATCTGCGCGATGATCAATTTGATGCTCGCTCTGGGCAAAGTCGGCCAGCCCGCCAGTGGCTACGGCACGCTCACCGGCCAGGGCAACGGGCAGGGCGGCCGCGAGCATGGCCAGAAGGCCGACCAGCTTCCCGGTTATCGGCTGATTGAAAACGAAGCCGATCGAAAGCACATGGCCGCGTTCTGGGGCATGGCCGAGAAGGATCTTCCGCGCAAGGGCAAAAGCGCCGTCGAATTGCTGAACGCCTGCGGCGACAACGTGAAGGCGATGCTGGTCTTCGGCAGCAACTTGGCCGTCGGTTCGCCCAACAGCGGCGGCGCGACTGAAAAACTGAAATCGCTGGATCTGCTCGTCGTCGCTGATGCCTTCATGAACGAAACCGCGGCCTTGGCTGACTTCGTACTGCCGACACTGCAGTTCGCCGAAGAAGAGGGCACGATGACGAACCTGGAAGGTCGCGTCATCCGCCGCCGGCGCGTGATCGACGCGTCGGCCGGCCCGAAGTCAGACTTGGCGGTGCTGGAGGAACTGGCGTCGCGCCTTGGCGAAGGCGATCGCTTCACCTTCGCTTCAACTGAAGCGGTCTTCGACGAACTCGCCCGCGCCACCGCAGGCGGTCGGGCCGATTACAGCGGGCTGACGTACGCCAAGCTCGACGCGAACGACGGCGTCTGCTGGCCGTGCCCGAAGGCCGTTGACGGAGCGGCCGATCACCCCGGCACGCCGCGGCTGTTCGCCGATCGATTCGCCCACGCCGACGGTCGGGCGAAGTTTATCCCCGTCGAACACCGCACCGCCGGCGAAGAACCGGACGCGGACTATCCGCTCTACTTCACCACCGGCCGCTACAAAGAGCATTACAACAGTGGCGCGCAGACCCGGCGCGTGGCCGCACTCACCGCAGCCAAGCCCCGGCCGCGTGTGCAGCTTCATCCGCGGCTCGCCTCACGCCTCGGCGTCGGTGATGGCGACCCACTCCGCGTCGAAAGCCGTCGCGGCGAAGTGATTTTTGAAGCCAATGTCACGTCCGAAATCCGTGCCGACACGCTGTTCGCCCCGTTCCACTGGGGCGGCAAGCAGGCGGCCAACGTGCTGACCAATCCGGCGCTTGATCCCAAGAGCAAGATGCCCGAATTCAAAGTCTGCGCCGTGCGCGCGTCCATCGTGGCGCTCGAAGAAAGCGAAGGAACGTGATGCCCAAAAAACACCTCGCCATCATCGGTCACGGCATGGCCGGCAGCCGGCTGCTCGATGAGCTGCTGGCCCGCAACGCCACGCAGCGCTACACGATCAGCATCTACGGTGAAGAGCCCGGGCACGCCTACAACCGCATCATGCTGAGCAAAGTGCTCGGCGGCGGCGATGCCGACGCCATCCGCCTGCGCCCGGCCGACTGGCACGGCGGCGACGACGTGAAGGTACTGCCGAACGTCCGCGTCGACCGCATTGCCGCGGCCGACCGCACGCTGCACACGCAGGACGGCCAGGCGATCCCGTACGACGTGGTCGTGATGGCCACCGGCAGTAAGCCGTTCGTCCCGCCGATCCCCGGTACGCTGAACGATGACAAGAAGATCAAAGCTGGCGTGTTTGCCTATCGAACGATGGACGACGTGCTGCAGATGCGCAGCAAAAGCCGGCCGGGCGATGCGGCCGTCGTCCTCGGCGGTGGCTTACTCGGCCTAGAAGCGGCGAAGGCGCTGCTAGACATCGGCCTGCACGTCACTGTCGTTCACCTCGCGCCGGTGCTGATGGACACGCAGCTCGACGAGGCCGGCGGGAAGATGCTGCAGCGGCTGATCGAGCGGCAGGGCATCTTCGTCCGCTGCGGCACGACGATTAAAGAAATTACCGGCGAGCATCAGGTCCGCGGCGTCACGCTTACCGACGGCACCACGCTCGCCGCCGACATGGTCGTCATGGCTTGCGGTATCCGCCCGCGCATTGATCTCGCCAAGGCCAGCGGCATCCCGGTCAACCGTGCCGTGCTGGTGAACGACACGCTCGCGACGCACATTCCCGGTGTCTATGCCGTCGGCGAATGTGCCGAGCACCGCGGCACCGTTTACGGCATCGTCACGCCCATCTGGGACCAGTGCAAAACGCTAGCCGACGTGCTCTGTGGGCAAGGCAAAGGGGCCCGCTACGAAGGCAGCAAACTTTATACGCGGCTAAAAGTGGCGGGCATCGACGTGGCCTCCATGGGCATCACCAAGCCGCAGCTGGCCAGCGATCAGACGATCCAGATCATGGAGGAAGAAAAGGCCGTCTATCGCAAGCTGATTCTGCGGGATGGCAAGCTGGTCGGCGCCCACCTCGTCGGCGAAACCTCGGCGGCGGGGCAACTGATTCAGCTGTTCGACCGCGCCGAGCCGATGCCGATGACTCCGCTGGAATCGCTGTGCGCCTTCGCGGTCGGCGGCAGCGGGGCGGTGGCGTCGCGACAGATCTGCAACTGCAACGTGGTGAGCGAAGCCCAGATCATCGATGCCATCACCGCCGGACATGCGTCGGTCGAGGCGGTCGGCGTCTGCACCAAGGCCGGCACCGGCTGCGGCAGCTGCCGCTCGCAGATCGCGACGCTGGTGCGGAAGCACGCGCTGGCGACGGTGTAACCGCCGCGCAAAATCGCAAAGAAAAAACTCCCGATGGAAACCGATTCGCCGTGGTAACTCGCGGCGTGTTGCCGCCATGCGCGGTATCCTGACTCCTCGCGTCCGGCATGGCGGTTGAACGCGAACGTCCGGTTCTTTCAACGGTTACGGTTATGAGCGAAATCCGACTCAGCGATTACAGCCTCGTGGGCAAGCGCAGTATTGAGGCGATCGAGGAAGGTCTGGCCGAGGCGACTTGGTACGCCTCGCCGGTCCCCAAGGCCGAGATGCGCAAGCTCCTCCAGCGGCGCGACGGCCCGGGCATTCGCGACAGCATCATCTGGTTCGCCATCCTGATCATCAGCGGCACGCTGGGGTATCTCTGGTGGCCGCATTGGTACGCGTTCCTCCCGGTC
>JAQGHK010000687.1 GCA_028288875.1 Phycisphaerales bacterium
GTCGGTGAAGATGAGGATCGAATCGCCGCTCTGCAGGTCGCAGAAATTCTGCGTGTAACGCTGGTCGGGATCGATGCCCAGCACCATGTTTTCGCTGGGCAACTCCTGCACCTGGCCGTCGCGCAACAGCATTGCGGGCGGGTGGCCGGCGTTGCAGTAGGTGAAGCGTTTGGTGCGCGCGTCGAGCACGCCGTAGAAGAGTGTGACGAATTCCGTTGGCTTGGTGTCGCGATACAGCATCACGTTCAGCCGGCGGATGACTTCGTACAAGTAATAAACGTTGTCGACCTGCGCTCGCAACGCCGCACGCACGCTGGCCATCACCAGGCTGGCGGGGATGCCTTTGCCGCTGACGTCGGCGATGACCAGGCCGAAATTTTGGTCGGGCAATTCGATGAAATCGAAGAAGTCGCCCGCCAAGTCGAAGCAGGGGACGTAGGTGTACGCAATGTCGATGCCCTGCAGCTTCGGCGGGGCATCCGGCAGCATGCGCTGCTGCACCTCAGCGGCCATGCGAACTTGGCGCTCGACCGCTTCGCCGGCGAGGCGCTCTTCCAGAAGCCGCGTGTTTTCAATGGCCGCGGAGGCCTGGGCGGCAATGGCCTTGAGCAGGTCGAGTTCGTACTGTTCGAAGTTCCGTTCGGTGGCGGTGTAAACCTTTAAAACGCCAATCGGCCGACCCTTGTAGCGCATGCCGATGGACAGCATGCTGACGATGCCTTCGCGGGCCGCCTCGTCGGGATATTGCACCCGCGGGTCTTTGGCCATGTCCGGCACGTGCTCATAGCCGCGCGGGCTCCAGGCGACGCGGTCGATGTCGTTAACGCCGATCCGCACCGGCCCCTTGTTCAGGTATTGCGGCGAGAGGTTGTAGACGGCCTTGATCGACAGCGTGTCCTGATCGCGGTCGACCAGCCGGATGCTGGCGGCCCGGACGTCCATCACTTCGCAGACCGCCCGGACGGTGCGATCCAGCAATTTTTTGAGATCGCGTGGCTCGGCCAGCATCATCGTGACGTTGTAGATCGTCGTCAGCTCATTAAACCGCTGCCGCAACTCATACTCCTGAAAGCAGAGGCGGGCAACGGTGTTGGCGATCATCGTCACGAACTGAACGGCCGCGGCGCGGGCACCGGGATTGCTGCTGACCTGTTTGACGAGCTGGCGGACGTTTTTTTCCTCAACGCCGAACTTGCCGGCCAGCTTGGCGATGGCGGCCTCTTCGAAGGGGCTGGTGGGCGTGCCGATCGACATGCGGATCGTGCCCAGTTTCTGGCCCTGAACCAGAATCGGCGCGACGTACTCGCGGCCCTGCTTCTGGGCTTCGGGAATTTCCTGCTCGGCCCGGGCGATGGCATTCTGGCGCTCGACGAAGTCTTTGGTGGGATTCGGCTGGGTCAGGACATTGCCGTCGGCGTCGGAAATCGTGGCCCGGACGTGTGCGACGGACGCGAAGCTGTCCTGAATCTCCTGGAGCGTGGATACGTCCATGAAATCGGTGAGCTTGAAGGTAGGGGGGCCGTGGTCCATCGCTGGCCGATCAATTGTATGGCCATGCCCGCCCGGCACAAATGACAGTGCATCGAGAGGACGTGCAAGACCACGCCAAGTGCCGTAAACTGCAAGAATTATGCCAACGATCGATGTGAACGGCCGCTCGCTGCACTACACCGACGCCGGGCATGGCCAAGCCATCCTCCTGATTCACGGTTTTCCGCTCGATGGCCGGATCTGGGCGGGTGTGGCCGAACGCCTCGTGGCCAAGGCGCGGGTGATTGTGCCGGATTTGCGCGGTTTTGGCCGGCACACCCCCGAAGACGCGTTCACCATGGCCGATCTTGCGGATGACATGGCCGCCATGATGGAAATGCTGGGCAT
Source organism: Phycisphaerales bacterium (assembly GCA_028288875.1). GTDB lineage: Bacteria > Planctomycetota > Phycisphaerae > Tepidisphaerales > Tepidisphaeraceae > RYN-431. The sequence continues at coordinate 1,879 of JAQGHK010000687.1, forward strand.
CGCCCCGTGCCCGGTGGCCGGGCTTTCGATGGGCGGCTACGTGGCCCAGACGCTGGCGAAAAAATATCCCGGCATCGCCAGCCGTCTCATCCTGGTCGACACCAAGGCTGAGGGCGATTCTGCAGAGGGCAAGGCCAAGCGCGACGCGATGGCCGAGGTGGCACTGGCCGAAGGCTCGAAGGCCATCGCCGATCAAATGCTGCCGAACATGACCGCCGCCGAGCCGAACCCGGCCGTCGCCGCCGAACTTCGGTCGATCATGGAAAGCCAGCCGCCCAAGACCCTGGCCGCCGCCTGCGGGGCCATGCGCGACCGGGAGGATTTCACCGATTTCCTTACCGCGATCGAGGTGCCGGTCGCCTTTATCTTCGGTCGCGACGACAAGATTTCGCCATCCGCCGCCATCGAAAAATACGCCGCCGGCGGGAACACGCTCACGCTGATCGACAACGCCGGCCACATGTCGCCGATTGAACAACCGCAGGCCGTGGCCGACGCAATTGCCAAAAATCTGTAACCGCTTTACCTGCTTCCATCGACTAGGATGTTGTGCTCATGAATCGCGAAAAAATTACATGGATGGTCAGCGGTGCGGTGCTTGCTGCATTGGCTTTGAACGTGCCCGGCTCGCTCGCGCAGCGCGATAGCGATTACAAGTTCGTGCGGACGCTTGTCGATATCTATCGCCAAGTCGGCACGAACTACGTCGAAAACGTTGACGAGCCCAAGCTCCAGAACTCGGCCATCAACGGCATGCTGGCTACGCTCGATCCGTACACGATGTTCGTGCCCGAAGACCAGAAAGACGCGTTCAACGACGCGCTCGACGGCAACTTCAAAGGCGTCGGCGTCCAACTGAATCAGAACCCCGATTCGCTGCAGATCGAAGTCGTCACCCCCATCGACGACAGCCCGGCTTGGAAGGCCGGCGTGCTGCCGGGGGACATTCTGGAAAAAGTCGACGGCACCAGTGTCATCGGCCAGCGCCTCGAAGGCGTCGACGGCATCATCAGCAAAATCAAAGGCCCTAACGGCAGCAAGGTGACGCTGGGCATTCGTCGCGGCGAGAAGTACATGGAATTTTCCATGGTGCGCGCCGAGTTCATCGTGCCGCAGGTGAAAGGCTTTGAGCGCAACGCCGACAACAGCTGGAACTACTTCGCCGACACGCAGAAAAAGATCGCATACATCCGCCTGAAGCAGTTCACGCCGGACATCGGCAAGCAGATCACGGACATCTGTCAGAAGCTGCTGGATCAGGGCATGAAGGGCCTGGTGTTTGACCTGCGCTTCAACCCCGGCGGCCGGTTGGAAGAGGCGGAGCAGCTCATCGATCTCTTCGTCAAAGAAGGCGTGATCGTCACCGTCAAAGGCCGCAACCGCCCCGAGCAGAAATCAATGGCCAAGGCCGAGGGCACACTGCCCGATTTCCCGATGGTCGTGCTCGTGAACGAACACTCCGCCAGCGCCAGCGAAGTGATGGCCGGCGCGCTGAAAGATAACAAACGCTCGGTCGTCGTCGGCGCCCGCACCTACGGCAAAGGCAGCGTGCAGGAGGTCATGCCTCTCGACGGCCATTCCGGCGAACTGAAAATCACGGTCGCCTACTGGTACCTGCCCAGCGGCAAACGCGTGCAGCGTCTGAAGGACGCGAAAGAGTGGGGCGTTGAGCCTGATTTCGTCGTGCCGATGGATGACGAAGCCCAGGAACGCTTGGCCATCCAGCAGATCAAATCCGAGAGCATGCGCGTCACCCTCAACACGCCCGCCACCACACGATCCGCCAACGGAACGACGGTGCCGACGACGCAATCGATCGATCCGCAGATGGATAAGGCGCTGGAAGTGCTGCGGGATAAACTGAAATAATGGCGTCGGACAGCGACTCCCTTCAGCAGTCACCCGCTGGCGCCGCAGCGGCATTGCCACTGATGCCTAACCCGGTTCGTATCGAGAAAAACCGGCCGGCGCTGCCGATGTGGGCGCGGCTGATTTTGATTGTTCTGTCCGTGGGCGGCGGTGTATCCGGCGTCACCTCGGTCGTCGTCACCCTGTTCGGGCCGGCAGCAACCGGATGGGCAAATGTAGCGATCTGCCTGGGCTTCATCGGGTTGTATACGTTTGTCGTCGTCGCGGGTTTGATATTGGTCGTCGATCCGTCTCGGACCAAACCAATGATGTTCGCACTCGTGCCGCAGTTGGCGTTCTGGTCTTCATCTTCGGTGAGCTTCATGTTCGCTTGTGGCCCTTGGGCCTTGGTCTCCGTGTCGGCTATCAGATTTTATTTTGGCTTTGAGATCGGCAGCCAGTGGAGCTTTCGGATCAATCAGCCGGTGCAAGGTCAGATTGGCGTGAATGTTTTGGCCGTGTGGGTGCTTATGTTTCTTGTCATTCACCGTGTTATCGGATCGTCGCGCCATGCGAATACTGGCCATTGAAAGCACCTGCGATGAAACGGCCGCTGCCGTGGTGGAGGATGGCACGCGCGTGCTGTCTAACGTTGTTGCCACACAGATCGATCTGCACCAGATATACCGCGGCGTCGTCCCCGAAATCGCCAGCCGCGCGCACATTGAACAAATCCTGCCCGTCTTGCAAAGCGCCCTGGCCGAAGCCGCTTGCGATATCGCCTCGCTCGACGCCATCGCCGTCGCGCAGCGGCCGGGCCTCATCGGCTCGCTCCTCATCGGCGTCACCGCCGCCAAGACGCTCGCTTGGGCGACCGGCAAACCGCTGATCGGCGTCGATCATGTCCACGCGCATCTCTACAGTGTGATGCTAAACGATGCGCCGCCGCCGGTCTTTCCCGCGATCGGCCTCGTTGCCTCCGGCGGCCACACGGCGATGTACCTGATCCGCGACTGGCTCAATATCACGCGCATCGGCGGCACGATCGATGACGCCGTCGGTGAGGCGTACGACAAGGTGGCGGCAATCCTCGGCCTGCCTTATCCCGGTGGCCGGCCGATCGATGAGCTCGCGGCGGAAGGCAACCCAAAGGCCGTGCATTTCCCGCGGTCAATGCTGGAACCCGGCAGCCTTAATTTCTCCTTTTCTGGCCTGAAAACCAGTGTTCTGTACCACGTGCGCGGGCACAAAGGGCGGGAACGCATGGACGCCGTCAGCCAGGTGGAGCTGCGCGACGTTTGCGCGAGTTTTCAAGCTGCCTGCATCGACGTGCTACTTAAAAAGCTCCGCCGGGCGATCGACCGCTTCGGCGCGGCCAGCGTGATCGTCGGCGGCGGCGTAAGCGCCAACCGCGGCCTGCGGGCCGCGCTGCCATCGCTCGGCTTACCCGTCCATGTTCCGCCACCCGCGTACTGCACCGACAACGCCGCGATGATCGGCGGCCTCGCCCACGTCCTACTGACGGCAGGGCGGGTAAGCGAATTGTCGATGGACGCGGTAACGTTCAGCGCTCTGGTCCCCTCGCCCGGTACGCCGGGAGAGGGCAGAGGGTCTGCTTAATATCAGCGAGAAGACCGTCTCCCCAACCCTCTCCGGATTACCGGGCGAGGGGGTAAGACGGCTACGATGTTCTCATGCAACGCATCGTCACCCTCCGCCCGCTGCCCGCTCGCCCGGCCGATGGTCACAAGGGCACCTTTGGCCGGGTGCTGGTCGTGGGCGGTAATCCAGAAATGATCGGCGCGCCGGCGTTCTGCGGACTGGCCGCGTATCACGCTGGCGCGGGCTACGTGCAACTCGCGACGCCGAAGGAAAACCTGCTGCACACGCTGGCGCTGTCGCCACAGGCGATCGGCCTCGCACTCCCGAGTGATCACTTCGCCGCCGCCGTCGAAAAGGCGAACGCCATCGCCATCGGCCCCGGTCTCGGCCAATTGGATGAAGCCAAGCCGCTCCTCGACACCGTTCTAAAATCCGGCAAGCCCGCCGTGCTGGATGCAGACGCTTTGAATCTCATCGCCGCCGGCAAAACCTGGCCAAAGGACGTTACCGCCCGCTGTGTGCTCACCCCGCACCCCGGCGAAATGAAGCGCCTCGGCGCGTTATTCGGCAAGGCTGATCAGTCTTCAACCGATGAAACCGACCGCATCGACACCGCTACCCGCGCCGCCGTCGCGTTCGGCCAAGTCATCGTGCTCAAGGGCCAGCGCACCATCGTCACCGACGGCCAGTGGCTCTATATCAACCGCACCGGCAGCAGCGCCCTCGCCAAAGCCGGCAGCGGCGACATCCTCAGCGGCATAACGGCCGCGCTGCTCGCGCAGAAGAACGCCGATCCGTTCGAGGCGGCCTGCACGGCCGTCTGGCTGCACGGCAAAGCGGGCGAAATCGCCGGCGGCCGGGTTGGTGAGCGTTCGGCGACTTGGCAGGACGTCATTGGAGCAATCGGCGAATCGCTTACGCGCTACGCCTCGCTCTTTGGCGTTGCCGAATAGCGTTTAAGCTCCGTCGTGAGCAGACTTTCCCAAATGCTGGGCGTCTGCAGCATCAAGTTGAAGCAACAATTACCTTGCAATTCAAACGTTCGTTTATAACATACGTTTGAATATGAAAGTCGCTTCGCCAGATCTTTCCGCCCGCGATGCCTTACTCGATACGGCCGAGCAGATGTTTTCGGCCTGCGGCTTTGATGGTGTGTCGCTACGCGATCTGACGAAGGAAGCGGGAACCAATCTCGCGTCCGTGAATTACCACTTCGGGTCGAAGGAGAAGCTGTTTCACGCGGTCATCCACCGTCGCATCGGCCCGATGAATGAGCAGCGCGTGGCCAGCCTGAAGAAAGTTCTGGACGACGCGGGCAAAAATCGGCCGACGTTGGCCGCCGTGCTGGAAGCATTCGCGAGGCCGGTAGTCGTAGGGATGGGGAGCGCCGGGCGGGAATCGCTCCGCCAAATCGCCGTCCGCCTCTTCACGGCGGCCGATCCACTGGTGAAGCCGATCATCGAGCGTGAGTTCGCCCCCGTCGGCCGGCAGTTCATGGCGGCGATCGCGCAGGCCTGCCCGGAACTGAGCCGGGAGCAGGTGAACATGGGCTTCATCTTCTATCTGGGCGCGATGATCAACGTGATGGCCAATGAGAAGAACAAGCTGCTGATGATGCAGTGGGCCGGATCGCCGCCGAGTGATGAAGAGACGTTGCAGATGCTGATTCGTTTCGGCATCGCAGGTTTTTCAGGCTTCGCGACCGGCCGAGCGCCGCCCTCCCGAAAGCGTTAACCCTATGCTGCGCCTCGCCCTCAAAATGCTCTTCGGCGATCACGCGAAGTACCTGATGCTGATCAGCGGCATCACGTTTGCCACGCTGCTGATGACGCAGGGGGCCGCGCTGTTCTGCGGGATCATGTCCTGGACGTATTCGCCGCTGCGGAATATCCGGGCCGACATTTGGGTGGCCGATCCGCAGGTGTCGCAGGTGAACGACAGCAAGCCGATGCGCGATATCGAACTTCAACGCGTACGCAGCGTCGATGGCGTGGCGTGGGCGTCCGAACTTTATCAAGGCGGCAACCAGGCGCGGATGCTCGAAGGCGGCTTTAAATTCGTGACCGTTGTTGGCTTAGATCCCACCACGCTCGCCGGCGCACCGACGGAGATCACTGAAGGCCGGCTGGATGATCTTCGTCTGCCGAACTCGGTCATCCTCGATGAGTTCGGCGTCTCGCTCTTCAGCGATCTGATCGGCCGGCCGATCAAAGTCGGTGACGCGTTCGAGATTAATGACAAGGAAGCTCGCCTCGTGGCGATCTGCAAGAGCCAACGATCGTTCACCGGCGCGCCGTTCGTGTTCACCACGTACGACCGTGTGACCGCCTATTCGCCGGGCCAACGGAAACAACTGAGCTTCATTCTGGCCGAGCCGGTGGCGGGTAAGTCGGCTGAAGAAGTAGCGCGGCAGATTGAACGGGAGACCGGGCTCAAAGCATTTACGCAGTCCGAATTGCTCTGGTCGACCGTAATCTGGTTCATTAAGAACACGGGTATTCCGATCAACATCGGGCTGATCGTGTTCATCGGGCTGGTGGTCGGGATCGCGATTTCGGGGCAGACGTTTTACTCGTTCCTTCTTGAGAATTCGCGCAATCTCGCCGCGCTCAAAGCGATGGGAGCGAGCAACGCAACGCTGTGCGCCATGGTGGTGCTGCAGTCGCTCGCGGTCGGTTTCATCGGCCTGGGCATCGGCCTTGGGCTGGTATCGATGATGGGGCGGCTGGTGCTGCGCCTGAACAAGGTGCCGTTCCTGATGCTCTGGCAGATTCCTGTTGCGGCGGCGGTGGCCGTGCTCTTCATCTGCACGCTGGCGGCGCTGCTGGGGATCGTGCGGATTGTGCGCCTCGAACCGGCGGCGGTGTTCCGATGAACAGCACGCCAACCTTTGCCGTCCGCACGAAGGACGTAGCTAAATCGTTTCACGATGGCGTGGCCGAGACGCCCGTGTTGCGCGGAACGCAGTTCGATGCGCGCCTCGGTGAGATGATGCTGCTGGTCGGCCCGTCAGGCTGTGGGAAGACGACACTACTGAGCATCATCGCCGGCACGCTGGCCGCCGACGCGGGCGAGATCGAAGTGATGGGCCAGCGGATCGACCAAATGAGCACGGCCGCCGTCACGAAGTTCCGGTCGACGCAGCTTGGCTTCATCTTTCAACAGTTCAATCTGATCCCGACGATTAGCGTGGCAGAGAACGTTTCGGTCCCGCTGCTGATCGCGGGCATGTCGTCCCGCAAGGCCGAAGACCGTGCTCGCGAACTTCTCACTCGCGTCGGCCTCGGCGATCGCGCCAACACCCGGCCGGGCCGCTTGTCCGGCGGTCAGCAGCAGCGCGTGGCCATCGCCCGGGCGCTCGTGCACAACCCGCCACTGATTATCTGTGACGAACCGACCAGCGCCCTCGACAGCGAGAACGGTCGGCAGGTGATGGAGATTCTGCGGTCCATCGCCGGCGATCCGGGGCGGTGCGTGGTGATCGTGACGCATGACAACCGCACCTATCGCTTCGCCGACCGCATGGCGGAGATGGAAGACGGCGTCATCCAGCGGGTGTTGAATTCGCCGGCGGAAATCGCCGAGGCGTACGGGGCCGCGGTCGTCCACTAAGGGGGAAATGTGATGTTGATCGTGCTGCGAAAAATCTCGTTTTACCTGGCCGTTGCCGGCATTATTTCCACGGTGTTGCTCGTAGCACAGATGCGGCCGAACTATCCGGTCGTCCCGCCGCCGGTCGCGCCGGCGACGAAGCCGTCGCCGCGATCCATCGCGGCGGCGGGGCTGGTGGAGGCACGCAACGAGAACACGCGCATCGGCGTGCCCGCGCCCGGCCTGCTGCGCGAACTGAAGGTGAAGGTGTGGGATCACGTCAAAGCCGGCGACACGCTGCTGGCCTTGGACGATCGCGACCTGCGTGCCCAACTCGCCACGAACATCGCAAACGTGGCGGTGGCCGACGCGACCCTGAAACAGATCACGGCGAAGTTCAAGCGCGTCGAAAAACTCACGGCCGGCCTGGTGAGCAGTGAGGATTGGCAGGAACGCAAAGACAACGTGGACCTGGCCGACGCGCAACTCCAAGCCGCGAAGGCGGCCGTCGCGCAGACGCAGACGCTGATCGACCGCATGGTGGTCACCGCGCCCATCGATGGCACTGTGCTGCAGGTCAACGTCCGCCTCGGCGAGTATGTCCAGCCCGGCCAATCGTCATCGTCGATCGTTTTAGGCAACACCGATATCTTCCAGATCCGGGCCGATATCGACGAGCAACTCGCCCCCCGGGTCCGCCCCGGCCAGACCGCCGTCGGCTATGTGAAGGGCGATTCGCAGCACCCGATTCCGCTGAAGTTTGTCCGCATCGAGCCGTTCATCATTCCCAAGACATCGCTCACGGGCGCGACGAACGAGCGCGTGGACACGCGCGTGCTGCAGGTCATCTTCTGTTTCGACCGGCCGGCCGACCGCAGCATTTATGTCGGCCAGCAGATGGACGTTTACCTGGAAGAGGCGGCCGGCGCTCAGTAGCGAGTGCGGGCTACTCGGGTGGCAGTACGTAGTCGGTGTAGAGATCGGTTGATCCCTTAGTCGCCTTCTTAAACGCGGCCCAGCCGCTCGCGGAAAGGCCCGCCGGCTGTTTGGTCGGGAGGTCTTTATCGATCCGCATCACCCGGCCCTGCGTGCGTTCATTCAGACGCGCGACCAACGCCGGCAAGGGCATGGACATCCATTTTTTGATGTCGTGCGCCACTTCCTCGTCGACGGGCAGCATCGCGACGAAATCCGATCCCATCGATTCCAGACCGCCCACGCGCAGAGTGGCGTTGTGACTGCCGTGGTGGCCGACTTTGTAGAGGACCGTGCGGGCGAGCAGATCGCGGATGGTGACAGGCTTACCGTCGACGATCCACGTATAGTCCTGCCAACTGGTCCAGTTTCCAACTTGCGCATCGGCGGGAAACAGCATGACGCGGCCGCCGGGCAGTTCGATCGCCATGGCGAGGCTGGTGTTGTTCGTGTCGCTGTCGAGTTTGAGCGCCAGTTCGGCGCCGACATTCAGCCAGTCGCCGTCGATGCGTCGCCAGGATTGGCCGCGAGCGTGGTAGTGCGTGCGGAAGAATTGATCGTCGGCAGCCTTTAGCTTGGTGGGCGGCATTCCGTGGCAGTCGTCGAACGGCCGTGTGAGGTCCGGCGCGTCCAGATCGTCCATCGGCTGCTTGACCAGCACCGCGCGGTTTTTGGATAAGCCGACACCGAGGACTGCGGAGAAAAAGCCCATGTCACCGCCGAGTGCGCCGCCGAGTTGATAGACGACGTTGTCGCGTTTTTCTTTGGCGCTGGGGTCGCTGTGATGGATCGTGGCATCGTCGTGCGGCGGGCCGAGCATGAAGACTTTCACGTCGGTCGCGCCGGGAAGCGGGATGGGGTCGATGCCGGGTTTCCAGAATTTGATCTTGCCGGCGCGGTCGCGCAGCCATTCGAGGGCGAGATCGGTCTGATCTTTTTTCGCACCGGCCGCCAGAGACGGGCCGAAGAAGCCGAGCAGGCTCTGCACGCGGTCCGCCACACCCGGTCCGCCGTCGGCCTTGAGCCGGGTAAGCGCCATGCGCAAGGCCGTCTTGGTTTTGTTGCGCTCGTTGCGAAGGCGCTTGGCCAGCGGATCGGCATCATCTTCGGTCCAGGCGAGCCAGAGGGTGTCGATTTTGATTTTGTCGAAGACATCGGCCGCCTGCAGGAAGCCGGAGAGATGGTCGTAATGCTGGTGGGTAGCAACGACGATGTCGATCTGACCGCCCGTCTCCTGCAGGATGCTCTCGGCGACGCGGTGCATCATTGGCGTCGGGTTCGGTGTGCCGAGAATCACGCCGCAGTCGATCAGCATGAACACCGGCCGGCCGCCGCCGTCGCGCGGGAACGACAGCAGAAAGCAATCGCCCAAGCCTTGCCGGTACATGCGGACGCGCACGGCGTCGGTCGGCGCCGTAGATGGGCCGGGCGGAGCGGCGGCCGGTGTCGTGGCTACCTTCTTTGCCGTCTTCTTCGCAATCTTTTTTACGGCTTTACGCGTGCTGGTGTTGGCGGTTTTTGCCATGGTTGTCCTTGGGCGATCCGGTTAGCCGTCTCGGTGGAGCATTGCGAAGGGTTCGCTCGTTGTGTTCAGGCCGTTGCTGTAGGTCGCGCGGAGCGACGCGCCTGTCGATTCATTCATGAAACTGCGCTGGCGTTCGAGTCGAGAGGCGCTGTTGATGCTTTTGAAGATGCTGTACCGCATCAGGCCGCGCTGCAGATCCAGGATAAGCGTATGGCCGCCTCGGAAATAAAAATCGTACGGCCGGCCGCTGCCGTCGCGGTGCATGCCTTCGCCGGCCTTCTCCCGTTCGTCGGTGAGAAACGCGCGGCGACGCTGCGCGATTTCGACGACTAGCTCCGAGATGAATTCGCCGTTCGGCCCGACGCGGCGGGCGGGGCGGAGTGAGTGGATTTCAAAATTCGGCCCTTTGGCTGAAAGGTCCAGCCCGGGCAGGAAGGATTGTATCGACGCACGATTGATGTCGATCCACCCGTGAAGATCAGCGGCGAGTTGCCGCGATTGTTCGTACACTTCGGCCCGATCGGCCTCCATGTCCCAGTTGTTCATGAACTTAATCAGGTTCAGGTGATGAGAGTCGACCAAGTAGCCAAGGAACCGCTTGACCAGCCCCGCGCCGCTGCCATTCCCGTCGTGCAGCGCGGCCGGCGGCGCCCAGAGCAGGCTCTCGACCGACAACGTCCGAACGTTATCCGGATAAATGCCGCGCCGGCGGAAGGCCTCGACCACGGCCGTTCGGTAGCCGCGGGAATCGTCGGGGACGAGCTCGAAATCCGCGGTGATCAGCGCGCGAAGATATTCGCCGAAGGTGATGTCAACGGTAGGGCAGTAGTCCAGCGCTCGCACGCACATGTTCAGCATGTGCTGCGCGCTCTTCGCCGCCTCTGCGGCCAGGCGGTTGACCAGGTCCGGATGAATCGCGCCGGCGGGTAGTACGCCCGAGCCGCTGGTGGCGATGCGAAGCAGGTCGGCGACGCGTGTTTTATAAATCGAGAGGAATGCGTCGAAGATGGCGGCCACCAGGATCGCGCCGCGGTCGTGCACTTCCGTCGCGTTCTCAAGGGCGGCCGGGTCGGGCGTTTGCAGTTGCCATTTGCCGGTGAGCGGATCGGTGTGGCCGATGGCGTCGCGCAGCGCGCTGCGCTGGCCGAGCG
>JAQGHK010000693.1 GCA_028288875.1 Phycisphaerales bacterium
GATAAAGGCGGCGCCTTCCGCATGGGTGTCGCGACATCGAAGAACCCGGCCGGCCCGTTCATCGCGCAGCCAGAACCAATCAAGGGCAGCTATTCCATCGACCCGGCGGTCTTCACCGACGACGACGGCCAGAGCTACATGTATTTCGGCGGCTTGTCTGGCGGCCAACTGCAGATGATCGTCGACGGCGACTACAACCCGAAGGCCGCCCAGTCAGAGGCGGCCGTCAAAACCAATCAGGCAATGTCACCGCGCGTCGTCAAAATGTCATCGGACATGCTCGGCTTTGCTGAGAAGCCGCGCGAGGCCCTCATTGTCGATACAACCGGCAGGCCCCTTCAGAGCGGCGACGGCAACCGCCGCTTCTTCGAAGGCTCGTGGATGCACAAGTACAGCGGAAAGTATTACCTCAGCTATTCGACCGGCGGCACCCATTTCATTGCGTACGCCATCGGCGATTCGCCGTACGGACCGTTCGTGTACCAAGGCAATGTGCTGCTGCCGGTGCAGGGCTGGACGACGCACCATTCGATCGTTCGGTTCGATAGCCGCTGGTGGCTCTTCTATCACGACACGGAAATGTCGAACAAAACCTGGTTCAGAAACGTGAAGGTCACCGAGCTGTTCTATAACGCGGATGGCACTATTAAGACGATCGATCCCTTTGTAAGCAAGTGATGGCGGATGGCCCGTGGCACCAAAACAGACGGCCACAGCAGTCTGCTGTGGCCGTCTCACTATTTGATGATTAGTGACTCGGCTTATTCGTCAGATTCGTCGGCCGGTGCATTCTTCAAGACTTCGCCGACGCTGATCTTCGTCAACTTCGCATCGGTCAGCTTTTCCTCGCCGAGCGTTTGATTCAGCAGGGCCACAACGTCGGCCTTCTTCAGCTGCTTGGCGATCGCGACGACCGTGCCGTAGGCCGCCATCTCGTAATGCTCGACGCGCTGGGCGGCGCCGATGAGAGCGGCATCGATCACGCTCGGATCGCCGTCTTCTTCGAGAACTTCTTTGCCCTCTTCGACCAGGCCCTTCATGGCGTGGCACACTTTGCCTTTGAGCTTGATATCCAGCAGCCCGGCGATCTTCTCCAGCCGCTGAATGTGGCCCTGTGTTTCACCCAGATGGTCGGTGAACGCTTTCTTGAGCGCTGCGGACGAAGCCTTTTTTGCCATTTTCGGCAGGGCCTTCGTCAGCTGATTCTCAGCGTTGTAAATGTCCTTCAGTTCGTCTTCCAGCAGTTCCGAGAGCGAATCCATAGCAAGCCTCCATTAGGCCGCACGAAAGTATGCGGCATTTATCCTAGGCAGCTCAAATCAACAGAAAGCGTCCGGGCTGCGATGAACCTGTTGGCGGAATAACCTTAGAGCGATCTAAGGAAATGGAGCAAGCGCTGCGGTTAGTCCTTGACCGATAAGTCGTCCACACTTGGGCCCATCAGCAGTTTCCCTGTGCAGGTGAACCGGCTGCCATGGGCGGGGCAGTCCCATGTTTTTTCCACGGGGTTCCACTGCACGATGCCAGCCAGATGGGGGCAGACCGCTGAGCATTCGTGAACTTGCCCCTCATCGTCTTTGTAAACGGCCAACTTCTTTAGCCCTTGGCGCATCAGGCCGCCATCACCGGGCTTTAGATCGTCCGGCGAGCTGATATCCCCAGCGGTCACATATTCGCGATACTGTGCAGCCGTGTTCAAATTCTCTTTGGCGGCTTCCAGGTTGTTCAGAAGAAACCGCTTAGGATCGTAAACGGCCGTGTACGGATTCTCGCGGCCGGCAATGAGATCAACCACGAGCTGAGCGCCAAGCGTGCCGTGCGTAAGGCCCATGCCGCTGTCGCCGGTGATGACGTAGACATCTTCGCCTTTGGTCGGCGCGACGCCGATGACGCCGAGGCCATCGGTCGGTTCATTTACCTGGCCGGACCAGCGAACGACCTCGTCGCCGAGGCCGGGAAAAATCTCCTTGGCCCAAGCGGTGAGCGCGGCAAAGCGTTCCTCGCTGGCGCCGTGCTGGCCGACTTTATGGTCTTCGCCGCCGACGATCAGCACGGTCTGCCCATCATGTTTGGTCAGGCGCGCGTAGTGATAGGGATCGTGCGTATCCCAATAGAGAATATTCGGAATAGCGGACGGCTTGGCCGCCAGGCCGACCATATAGGTGCGATACGCCGCCTGCTTCAGGTAGATGCTGACCCAGTCATTGATCGGCGTCGGGGCGTTCGTTGCAACGACGATGGCGCCCGCGGTGAATGTGCTTTGGTCGGCCAGCGTGATCGTCGGCGGTGTTTGATCCAAGCGGCCGGTGGCGTCGATCACGCGTAAGCCGGTACGAAAGCGCACGCCGCGATCGGCCGCCGCCTTGGCCAGACCGGCAAGATACTGCGTTGGATGAAAGATGGCTTGATTGCCGAAGCGAATCGCCCGGCCGGTCTTCAACTTGCCCGGTCCGTCGGTCCAAGCGAAGTCTTGAACACCGCACCGCGTCGCGGCCGCAAACTCATCGGCCAGCTTGACGTCGGTGGGCGGCGGCCCGTCGAAAAGATACGCATCGACGCGGGCGAACTCGCAGGCGATCTCCTCCTTCTTTGCAATCCGCTCAATTATATCGATCGCCGCAGCGTGGCTTTCGTAGGCCAGCTTCGCAATGTCCGCGCCGCGCTGCTTTTCTACTTCTGCGAACCGGTCATCAAGAATCGATGCCAGGTGAGCACTGGTGCGCTCGGTCTGCCCGCGGCCAGCCGGGCCTTCATCGATCAGCGTTACCGATTTGCCCTCACCAGCCAGCAGATAAGCGGTCGTGAGTCCCGCAATACCAGCGCCAATGACCACCACATCCGCCTCGCCCGCCCAGGGCGCCTCGGGCATGTTGGCGCGAACATCAGACCAGATCGATTGCGTCAGGCCGTCTTCGGGTTGCATACGCGATACTAGGAATGGGCCGATCACCGCCGCCATGAAAAGGAATTGAGGAACAATCGGTTCGCTTCAACTCGTCTAAGGAATTGGCGCGGATGGCCCATTTTGGCAACGAATTTAGCCATTTTTCACGATTCTGGTCCCATGGCTGCGCTAGCCTCTGGCAGAAGCGATCAAGGAAAAACGCCCGTGCGTTGCGATCACTTTGAGTTTATCTGCGTGCCCTGCGGAGGGCCGTCAAGTCTGTCTCGCATCTCAGAAGGAGATCCCCATGAAACCGTGTACCACCGTCCTTAGTCTGGCCGCCAGCCTTGCCCTTAGCTCGTTGTCCCTCGCGCAAGCTCCTGCTCATAGCGCCATGGATCCGCAAAACTCGCCGGCCGCCCAGCAGGGCAATGTTGGCGGTCGTCCTGTCGTCCAAAGCGGCGACGGTGCGATGGCTGGCAGCATGCAGGCCGATCAAACCATCAATGGCCAATTGATGAAGTTCGCCGCCAATCCCGAAGAATCCGGCGATAAAACCTTTGCCCTTAAATCGGGCTGCGCGAATATGGAAGAAATCGAGTTCAGCAAGCTTGTCGCTGAAAAGGCAACTGACTCCAAAGTAAAAGACTTGGCCACGATGATCCAGAAGGATCACGAGATGGCCATGAGCAAGCTCAAGCCCATCGGCGAGAAGCTTGGCGTGGTTTATCCGTCACAGCTACCCACGATGAAGCAGGCTGAGCTCACGGCGCTAGGCAACATGCCGCCGGAAAAGATGCAGAAGGCGTACCTGTCGATGATGAAGGCCGGCCACCTGAAAGTCGTCAGTGATCTGACTGATCACTTGGCCATGATCAAAGACGCCGACCTCAAGGCTTGGACCGCCGAAACGCTGCCGAAGGTGCGTGCTCACACCGCCGACGTTCTCAAGACAAACGAAGCGATGGGTCAGCCATTGGATCTGAAATTCGACTCGATGCCGAGCGACCACAAGATGTAAGCCGCTGCTTGCAGTGGTCGAATTGATGCCGACCGATCCGAAATCTTTGGACGAATGACGCGGGCCAAGTCGTGAAGACTTGGCCCGCGTCGTCGTAGATAGAAAATAGCCGATCACAGCCTCAGGACCGGCCGGCTCACTTTGGAAACGTTTAACCGTTAATGATCTCGCCACCGTTCGGGTGCAGCACCTGCCCGGTGAGATAGCTGGCTTCGTCCGAAGCGAGAAATACGAAGCACCCGGCGACTTCCCATGGCTGACCGGCACGTTCCAAGGGGACGTTTTTCCCAAACGCCGCAACTTTCTCGGGTGGGAAGGTCGACGGAATCAAGGGCGTCCAGATCGGCCCCGGCGCGACCGCATTGACGCGGATCTTCTTCGGGGCCAGTTGTCCTGACAGTGATCGCGTGAATCCTACGATCGCTCCCTTCGTGGCCGAGTAGTCCAGCAGTTTCGGGCTTCCGCGGTAAGCGGTGACGGATGTCGTATTGATGATCGATGCGCCCGGATGTTTCATCAGGTAGGGCAGAGCGGCCTTCACGCAATAAAACATTGAGAAGATGTTGGTGCGAAACGTGGCCTCGAGCTGACGCGACGTGATCTGCTCGATCGATTCCTGTGGATGCTGTTCCGCCGCGTTATTCACCAGAATGTCCAGCCGGCCGAACTGCTTGGCCGCGGTGTCGACGGCGTGAAGGCACGACAGTTCATCGCCAACTTCGCAGGGCAGCATCAGGCAGCGTTGGCCGTTGCGCTCAATGACTGCTTTGGTTTCCTCGGCGTCGCGCATTTCATCATCTTTGAAAACGATGGCCACATCCGCACCTTCCTGCGCGAACGCTACGGCAACAGCCCGGCCGATGCCGCTGTCGCCGCCGGTGATGAATGCGGCCTTTCCTTTGAGCCGCGCGGCACCGGCATATCCGGGCCGAAGATAAATCGGCCGGGGATTCATCTCGTGCTCTCTGCCCGGCTGATGAGATTGCTGTTGCGCGGGCGTACGCTTCGGCTTGCGGGCTGCGTGTGCTTCCTTGGCCATAGACGCTCCTTTTCAGCATGGTAGGAGTCGCCAAAGTCATCCGGCGAGTTCAAACTCGCGCACCGTTCCGGCAACTGGCAGGTACAAATACCCATCCTTCAGTCTTCGTATAAGTGCGATAGTGACTACGCCAGCGGGTGTCTCCCGACGCGCCTGCTGGCCGGAGTCGTGGGCAGTTTCTGCTTACGA
>JAQGHK010000704.1 GCA_028288875.1 Phycisphaerales bacterium
GAACGTCATTTGGCCCTCGCGGACGACGCATGCGTCGCCCCTACGAGACCAGTCATTTCAACGGCAGCGCCTGCGAGTATTTGTTGAGCAGCTGCGTCATGGTCGGCTGCGTGCTATTGAGCGCGAGGCTTTGACGGATGACGGCCACGCCGGCGTTGCGGGAAGCCTCATCGGTGAAGCCGCTGAGCTCATACCGGCGGATCAGCAGGCGGGCCTTGGCGTTCATCGCGGGGACGTAGCGTGCGTCGGTCTTGAGGACGTCATTGACGATCGCCTCAGCCTGCTGGAGGTCGCCGCCCTGCGTGTACGCGTCGGCCAGTTTGGTGCGGTTGAACGGGGTCGGCTTGGTTTTGACGACCTGTTCCCACAGATAGGTGGCCTCGCCGACTTTTTGTTGGGTCAGCAGATTGTTCGCGAGGTTGGCCACGACGCCGGGGGCGTTGGTTTCCAGCGAGATCGCCCGCCGGTAGGCCGTCTCGGCCAGCACTAAGCTGCCGCGGGCATCAAGGGCCACGCCCAGGTTCGACCAGGCGTTGGCCGACTTTGGGTCCAGCTGGGTGGCCTTATCGAGATATTTGATCGAATTATCGACGTCGCCGGTGGCCAGCAGCACCGTGCCGAGATTCATATTCGTTTTGAAGTCATTCGGATCGATCGCCAGGCCGTTGATGTACGCCCGGATGGCGTCGGCATATTGACGTAGGAACTGGTAGCTGACGCCCAGGTAATAGTGATTGGTCGTGGTGTACGGATCCAGCCGGGCGAGGGCTTCGTACTGTTTGGCGGCGTTCACATAATCGCCGCGATCGCGATAGAGCTTGCCGAGCGTCAGCCGGGCCATGCGCAGGTCGGGCTTTTCGGCGACGGCCTTCTCTAAGGTGGCGATGGCGCCGGTCTGGTCGCCGCTTTTCAGCTGCCGCATGCCGCCGACATAGGTCTGGACGGGCGTGAGGCGATTTTCGGTCGCGAACGAGCATCCGCCAAGCACGATTGCGCTAATGCAGAGAAGGGGGCGGCTAATAATGACGAACTTCATGCGATGGGGCCCTCAGACGCGACGCCGGATAGTACGATCGTAACGATCAGGCCGCAACGCGAGGGCCGATAGCGTACCGGGCAGTCCAAATATCGTTTGACCAGCTAACTAACGCGCGACTAACATTGCAGCACACCCGGGCCATGGCAGGGAAGCTGTGGCCGGAAAGCCGTATTGGAGCCTCATTGCGAACGCTGATCGCCATCCCTATCTATAACGAACGCCAATATGTCGAGCATGTCATGCGTCGCGTGACGGCGCAAGGCTATGACGTGTTGGTGGTGGACGACCACAGCACCGACGGCACGGCCGAGTTCCTGGTCGGCCAGCCGGACGTCGACGTCATCCGCCACGGCCGCAACCGCGGGTACGGGCAGGGGATCATCGATGCCTTCGATCATGCCGCCAAGTGGAACTACGACTGGGTCGTAACACTGGACGCCGACGAGCAGCACGAGCCGGAAATCATCCCCCAGTTCATCCAGGCCGCCGCCGCCGGCGATGCCGACATCATCAGCGGCAGCCGCTACACCGACGTAAACATCCACGACGACACCGCCCCCGGCGACCGTCGTCAGATCAATGGCATCGTCACGCATACGGTGAACGAACTGTTCGACTGGAACCTCACCGACACCTTCTGCGGCTTTAAAATCCACCGCGTGGCCGCCATGCAGAAGTTGAAGCTGAACGAAGCCGGCTACGCCTTCCCGCTGCAACTCTGGCCGCGGGCCTTTGAGCACGGACTGAAGGTGACCGAGATTCCTGTCAAGCGGATCTACAACGACGTCACCCGCACCTTCGGCGGCAATCTGGATGATGCGAATCGCCGGCTTCGGCATTACCTGGACACGATGAAGCGCGAACTGGTTCGGATGAACCACGAGTGCGCCGATTCGATCGACGCGATTACGCTCGATACTCCCCTCGATTGTTGTGGCTGTTCATGACCCGTTACGCCGACTGGAAAGCCCCCAAGCAGGACGATTCCCGCCTCATCTGGCCCAAGCCGGTGACGCTGGCGGACGACATGGCGCGGAACCAGTCGGACCTGAACGGAAGCGCGACCGCGCTGCAGAATGTTCCGCTGGGCACGTGGCGGAAGCAGATCCGCCAATCGATCCTCGGCGATGCCGATCGCCAGGTCATCGCCACCGGCCATCAGATTGAGCTGTATCACCCCGGCGTCTGGGCGAAGAATCTGCTGCTGGACGCCGTCGGCCGAAAGACCGGGGCGACGGCGCTGCATATCGCCGTCGATACCGATTCGCCGAAGCACCTTCAGCTTCGCTGGCCCGGCGGGGCGATCGATGTGTCGGACGACCTGCTGCTCAAAACCGGCGAATGGTCCGGCCAAGTCGCCCAGCCGTCGCGCGGGCATTTGCAGCGGATGCGCGATCGCTTCGATCATGCCGCGGCTGAGTGGTCGTTCAAGCCGGCGATCGGGCCGGTGTTTGATTCGCTGGTGGCGAGCCAGTCGACCTCGGCCATGCTGCCGGCGGCACTCGTCGATGCGTCGCGATCGCTCGATCGTTCGCTCGGCTTGTCATACGAAACGCGGTTGCTGTCAGAACTCCTGACCGAGCCGGCATATCTGGCTTTCGTGCACCACATCGCCGCCGATATCGAACGCTTCGCCGGCGTTTACAACACTGCCTTGGCCAACTATCGCAGCGAGGCGGGCATCGTTTCCACCACTCGGCCGATGCCGGATCTGCGGATCGATGACGACATCATCGAACTGCCGTTCTGGTTCGATCGCCTCGACACCGGCGACCGCACCCGCGCCACGGTCACCCGCGAGGGCGGCCGCTGGCACCTGCTGACCGAATCGGCCGAGTTCGCATTTGATCCGGCTCGCCCCGGCGAGGCGGCCGCCGAGGCATTCGGTGCGTTCTGTCGACAGCATCAGCTTCGCCTCACGCCACGCGCCCTCACGCTCACAACCTTCCTTCGCCTCGTTGTCATCGATCAATTCGTCCACGGCATCGGCGGTGGCCGCTACGACCAGGTGACCGATCGCCTGATCGAAAACTACTTCGGCCAACCCGCCCCGGCCTTCGCCGTCACGACCGCCACGCTCATCTTTCCCGACGCCGGCGAGCGCGACGTGGAATGCGTGCCGTGCCTGCTGAACCAGGGACATCGCCTGCGGCATAACACGGTCGAAAAGTCGACGTACCTTGAGCAAATTGCTGCCGCCCCGCGCCGCAGCGCCGAGCGTCGCACGGCGTACGTCGCCATGCACGGCACGCTGCAAAAGGCGTCGGCCGTCAGTGAGACGCTGGCCCGCTGGAAGGACGCGCTCGATCACGCCGTGGAACGTCGCGACCGTGAGGCCGTGCTGTTTGATCGCGAGCTGTTCTACGCCGTCCAGCCGCGCGAACGCCTTGAGCGGATGATCGGCCACTTCCGCAATGAGGTCGGCGTCTAACGCTGGCTTTCCGCCGCCGGCCTCTCGAAAATCGCCGTTTACATTTTTGCGGCGCGAAATTCTGATTTTCCATCGCCCCTTAACGGCACGCCCGGTCAGTGGTACACCGCTGACATGATCCGTGGTCAACTAACGCATCCGCAGATTCTCGCCGCCCTCGCCCGGGCCGGGCACGGCAGCCGAGTCCTGATCAGCGACGGCAATTACCCGCACTCTACCGCGCGCGGCCCGAACGCCGAGCTCGTCTACCTGAACCTCTCCCCCGGCCAGCTCGGCGTGTGCGACGTGCTGAAGGTGCTCACCGGCGTCATCCCGATCGAACACGCAGCCGTCATGGCCACCAACAAGACCGGGCCGTATGTCCAGGACAAGCCGCCGGAGATCTGGTCGGAATTCGCATCATTGCTGCGTTCGACCGACTGTGGCGGTAAGCTGGACGAAGTGGAGCGGTTTGCGTTTTACGAGGCGGCGCGTCAGCCGGAGGTGTGCCTGACGATCGCTACCGGCGAACAGCGCATCTATGCCAACCTGCTTTTGACCATCGGCGTCATTCGCTAGATCAAGTCCTTCACCAAGGCGAGGAACGAGTATGAAACTGAAGAATATGCTGTCGGCCGGCTTTATGGCTGCCGTCCTGGGAACGTTAGCTTTCACCGGCTGTGACAAGGGCACGGGTGCCACCACGCAGCCTGCGGCGGGCGGCAGCAGCGGCGGCACAAGTGGGGGCACAAAGCAGATCGCCGTGATCGCCAAGAGCACGGTCAACGCCTACTGGAAGGCCGTCGAGGCCGGCGCCCGTCAGGCCGGGCAGGAAGAGGGCGTCGAGATCATCTGGACGGGCCCGGATGCCGAGACCAATCACACCCAGCAGGCCAACATGGTCGACAACATGGTCAACCGCGGCGTGGCAGGTATCGTGCTGGCGCCGACCAATGTTGACGCCCTCGTCCGCCCGGTGGAATCCGCCGTCGCCAAGGGCGTGCCGATCGTGCTGATTGACTCGACGGTCAACACCAAGAAACCCACCAGCGTCATCGCCACCGATAATTTCAAAGCCGGCCAGCAGGCGGCCGACGCGCTCATCGACGCCATCCGTGGAAAGAGCCAGTACGGCGGCAAGGTCGTCATGCTGCGGTTCCTGGAGGGTTCAGGCTCCACCGGTCGACGCGAAGAAGGATTCGCCGCCCGCATCAAAGAAGCCGGCTTAGTGCTGGCCGACTCGGCGTACACGAAGGGCGGCGGTTCCACGACGGATGCCGCCGACACCGCCGACGCATTGCTTCGTCGCTTCACCAAGGACGGCGTCGTCGAAGTTGACGGCATCTTCGCCGCCAACCAGCCGACGGCCATCGGCATGCTCCGCAAGATCGAGCAGTTCAAAGCCCAAGGCACGAAGGTCGACGCGCCATTCGTGGGCTTCGACGCCCACGAAGTGCTGCTCAAAGGCATTCGCGACGGCGAAGTGGCCGCCATCGTCACGCAAGACCCGAAGCAGATGGGCTACCTCGGCGTGAAGACCATGGTCAAAGTCACCAAGGGTGAAACCGTCGAGCCCGAAGTCAGCACAGCGACGGCCACCATCACCAAGGCCAACATTGATGACCCGAAAGTCAAGGCGATCACACTCGAATGATCGCTGCGACCCCAACAGGAGTTACCTCCATTTCGGGCACGGCAACGGCCACGCCGCTCCTGTCGATGCGCGGCGTAAAGAAGGCGTTCGGCCCGACGATCGCACTCGCCGGCGTAGACCTTGATGTCTACGCCGGCGAGGCGCTGTCGCTCATCGGCGAGAACGGCGCGGGCAAGAGCACGCTCATGAAAGTGCTAAGCGGCGCGCACACCGCCGACGCCGGCACCATGACGCTCGGCGGCCAGCCGTACGCGCCGCGCGGGCCGCTGGACGCCCGCCGGGCCGGCGTGGCGATGATTTACCAGGAACTGTCGATCGCGCCCGATCTCACCGTGATGGAAAACATTTTGCTCGGCGTGGAACCGGGCGTGGGACCGTTCATTGGCTGGGGCGAGATGCGGAAGCGTGCCGCCGCCGCGCTCGCCGAAGTCGGCCGGCCGGATATCGATCCGCGGATGCGGGCGGGCGATCTGGGCATCGCCGAGCAGCAGCTCGTGGAAATCGCGCGGTCGGTCGCGCTCGGCTGCCGCGTGTTGGTGTTGGACGAACCGACCAGCAGCCTGACGGCCCGCGATATTGAAAACCTTTTCGCCATGCTCCGCCGGCTGAAGAAGCAAGGCATTGGCATCGTTTACATCTCGCACTTCCTCGAAGAAGTGCGGGCCATCAGCGAGCGCTTCACCGTGCTGCGCGACGGCGCAAGCGTCGGCGGGGGCATCACGACAGAAGCCCAGGACAGTCAGATCATCAAGCTGATGGTCGGGCGCGATGTGGAAAAACTTTACCCGCGTACGGCCCACACCGCCTGCGAAGCGGTCGTCGAAATTACGCATCTCGCCGGTGCGAAGCGCCCGCGCAATGCGTCGCTGCAACTGCACCGCGGCGAAGTGATCGGCATCGCCGGCCTTGTTGGGGCGGGACGGACGGAAATGCTCCGCTCCGTCTTCGGTCTCGACAAAGTGAAGGGCGGCCAGATCCGCGTCGCCGAGTACCGCGGACCGTTCGCACCGGGGCGGCGCTGGTCGCAGGGTGTCGGCCTCGTCAGTGAAGACCGCAAAACAGAGGGCTTGGCACTTGGCCTGAGCATTGCCGACAACGTGACACTCTCCAAGCCGCAAGGCCTCGGCCCGTTCGGCCTGGTCTTCCCCGGCCGGCAGGTGAAGGCGACGATCCCGTGGATGACGAAGCTCGCCGTCAAATACAGCTCAGCCAGGCAGCCCGTCGGCGATCTCTCCGGCGGCAACCAGCAGAAAGTCGCCATCGCGCGGCTGCTGCACCATGACGTCGACGTGCTGCTGCTCGACGAGCCCACGCGCGGCGTCGACATCGGCGCCAAGGCGCGCATCTATCAGCTGATCGATGAACTCGCCACCGGCGATCCCGACAATGGCCGCAAGCCGTGCGCGATCCTTGTCGTCAGCAGTTACCTGCCCGAATTGCTGGGCATCTGCGATCGCATTGCCGTGATGAACCGTGGCGTGCTCGGCCCGGTGCGGCCGGTGGAAGACTGGAACGAACACACGCTGATGGCCGAGGCGATCCGACAAGACACACCGTCCCCGATCGGCCAACCTTCTGAGGTGATCTCCGTATGACCCAGGCCGACACCCTTGCCCCGTCTTCCAACGTCCGCGCCACGCTGATGAGCGCCGCCCAGCAGGCGGCCCGCGCGCTGGCGCTGGTCGTCATCTTCACAGCGTTCACGCTCAAGGTCGGCCCGTCGTTCCTGTCCGCCGGCAACGTCGAAAACATCCTGCTCCAGTCGGCCGTCTACACGATGGCGGGGCTCGGGATGACGATGGTCATCATCACCGGCGGCATCGACCTG
>JAQGHK010000708.1 GCA_028288875.1 Phycisphaerales bacterium
GCGCTCACCGATAATGGTGGCCCGCTTGAGGTCACGCAATGCGCCGCTGACGATCTCGCTGGCGCTGGCACTGTACTGGTTGACCATCACCACCATCGGCAACGCGAAATCGTCGTCCGTGGCGTGGGCATCGATTCGGCTTTCGGGGGCCAGATCACGCATCGACTGGGTGCTGACGATCTTGCCGCCTTCGAGGAACTGATCGGCGATTTCGGTGGCCGCCGTGAGCAAGCCGCCCGGGTTGCCGCGCAGGTCGAGGATCATGGCCTTGGCACCTTCGCGGCGGATTTCTTTGATCGCTTCGGCCAAGTCGTTGCTGCTTTCCTTGGTGAAGTTGCTGAGCCGCACGTAAGCGATCTTCTGGTCGTCATCGACCATATAATTCCAGCCGCCCTCGGGTGGGTGCACCCAGCCCTTGATGCTGCTGACCTTAATCGTCTGACGGACCAGGCGGTAATCCTTCACGGCATCATCCGGGCTGCGGATCGTCAGCGTGACGTCCGTGCCGCTGAGGCCGGTGATCTGCCGCTTGGCCTGCAGGGTGCTGATGCCTTTGGCGCTCTTGCCGTTGATCTGCGTGATGATGTCGCCGGCCCGGATGCCCGCCTTGAGGGCCGGGCTATCTTCGATCGGGCTGACGACCTTGATCTGCCCGTCGATATCCTGAATCTGCACGCCGATGCCGCTGAATTCGCCCTGCGTGGTGGTGCGGAATTCTTCCATGTCGTTCGGCCAGATCATGCTGCTGAACGGATCGAGCGTGCCGAAAGCGCCGTCGGCGAACTCGCTGACGAGCACTTCATCCGGCAGGCCGAGCGTCTGGATATTGGCGGCCGAGACGATGTTCAGCACGCTGGTGAGCGTGTCATGGTCGGCCGGGCGGTCATTGACGAGCTTCATCTGCTCATCAACGACGGCGACGAACTCGTCTTTCTTCTTCGGGTCGCCAATGGCGGCGAACGTCTTCTCCATGCCCGGCGTGCTGGCGAGGGTTCGGATCGCTTTCAGGCCGCCGGTGAGCAACTGGTCGTACTTCGTGTCTTTGTAATAGTTTAGCTTCGCGTCCTGGAGCGCCTCGCGCAGCATCTCCATGTGGATGCCGGCCAGTTCGGTCTTCCAATCGCTTTTGAGGTTCTGGCTGAGCTGATCGGTCGATTCGATCTTTTCCGTCGGCTGCGTCGTGGCGCCGCTCGGCTGGGTGCTGGCGACGAGGAAACCGCGGGCCGTGTTGCGGTATTCCATCTCCTTCTTCAGCTTGTCGGCCAGCGCGTCCGGGGCGTAGCGCGTGAGGACGCGCAGCGGACGCGAGACTTCATCGACTTTCTTGGTCCAAGCCGGTTCTGTCGGCTGAACGACGCTGAAGTTGCGATAGATCCGGAGGGCCTTGAACCATTCGCCGTTGGCGGAAGCAGTCTCGGCGGCCTTTGTCGCTTCGCTTTCCAAGCCTGCAACCCACGGGCTGTTCAGCAATTCCGGCTTGACTGGCGCGAGCACATAGCACTCGGCCAGCTTGTCCATGGCCCAGTCGGGGTAGCCGCCCTTTTGCAGGGTCTGGGTGTCGCGCACCGCATTGTCGTACGCTTTCTTGCGATCGGTCGTGAAACGGTCGCCCAAACGGCGATATTCGTCGATCCAGCCCGCCACTTTACCTTGATCGGGCTCCACCAAAGCCCCGGCGGAAGCGGTTTGCAGCTTTAGACGCTGCGGAATGGCGGCCCAATCACCGGCGCGGACGGCCTCGATGATCGGCGTCGGCGCGGTCGTCGGACCGGCCAGCAGCGGCATCGCGGAGAACGCCCCGGAGAACACGACCGAAGCAACGGCTGACGCGACCCACTTATTCATGAAACCAATCCTTTAACCGATCCAGTAACCGATCCTTGGTGGCAAGGCACAACGGAGCGCGCGAATGGGGCTGTGGCGGATGGCCCGAAACGGCAACGTATGGTAGCCTCGCCCGCTTTCGATTGAAACCGCCATGCCGACGACGCTCGACTTACTGAAAGACGCCTTCACCCGCGCCATCCGCGGGCAATTCCCCGACTTAGTCGTTGATATATACGACGCCGAGGTCCCCGTGGTTCCAACAACGAACCCCGCCTTTGGCGATTATCAGTGCAACGCCGCCATGGCCCTGGCCAAGCGTGCAAAACTGAAGCCACGCGACGTCGCGACCGCTCTTGTTTCCGCTATCGGCGATTTGGACGGCTTGGCGGAGAAAGCGGAGATCGCGGGGCCCGGTTTCATCAATATCACCCTCGCCCCGACTTGGATTGAAGCCCGTTTGGCGGCGCTGACGGCGGATAGCCGGCTCGGCGTGCCGCCGGCGGCTTCGCCACAGACGGTCGTCGTCGATTACTCCGGCCCGAACGTCGCCAAGCAAATGCACGTCGGCCACCTCCGCAGCACCATCATCGGCGACGCCATCGCGCGGGTGATGGCGTTCCTGGGCCATAACGTCATTCGCCAGAACCACATCGGCGACTGGGGCACTCAGTTCGGGATGCTCATCGCATTTATTGAGTCTTCAGCGAAGACTCGCGAGTATGACCATGACGCGATGCACCTCGTCACTGTGACCGCAATTGACGGTATTCGCTTAGACAAGCCCATGATTGGTCTCGACATAGCTGATCTCGACGGCTTCTATAAGGACGCCCGAAAGAAATTTGAGGCGGATACAGCCTTCGCTGAGGAAGCTAGAGCAACAGTTGTACGACTTCAGTCCGGCGGGAAGCGAGAGAGTGAACTTTGGCAGCAAATCGTCGCGGAGAGCCGTCGACATTTTGAGCCGATCTACGCCACGCTTCGCGTGCACTTAAGCGCCGCCGACGAGCGTGGCGAGTCGTTTTACAATCCGATGCTGCCGGGCAACGTCGCAGACCTGAAAGCCGCCGGCGTGGCCGAACAGAGCGACGGCGCGACCGTCGCTTTCACGCCGGGCGTCGAAGCTCCACTGATCCTTGAAAAAACCGGCGGCGGCTACGGCTACGCGACGACCGACTTGGCCGCCATCCGTTATCGCGTTGGCACGCTCGGGGCCAAGCGGATCCTCTATTTTGTCGGCGTCCCGCAATCGCAACATTTTAAGCAGGTGTTTGATGTCGCCCGCCGCAGCGGCTGGGCCGGCGACGCCGTCCTGGAACACGCCGCGTTCGGTTCCGTCCTCGGCACCGATGGCAAGATGTTCAAAGCTCGCTCCGGCGACTCAGTCAAACTCGCCGATCTTCTGGCCGAAGCCGAGCAGCGAGCATTGGCCGTTGTTTCGTCCAAGAGCCCGGAACTGCCGGATGCAGAGAAGCAGACGATCGCTCATGCCGTCGGCATTGGTGCGGTGAAGTACGCCGATCTCTCCAAAGACCGCCTCGGTGACTACGTGTTCGACTTCGACACCATGCTGGCCATGGACGGTAATACTGCGCCGTACCTGCAGTACGCACAGGCCCGCATTCGCTCAATCTTCCGCAAGGCCGAATCGTTCACACCCGGCGCGCCGATCACCTTAGCGGCTCCACAAGAACTCACTTTGGCCAAACACCTACTTCGCTTAGGCGAGGTGATTGAAGACGTCGCGCGAGATCTCAAGCCGCATGTGCTCTGCCAGTATTTGTACGACCTGGCCACCAAGTTCAGCGGCTTTTATGAACACTGCCCGGTTCTGAAAAGTGACGAGCCGACGCGTAGCAGCCGCTTGGCCCTGTGCGATCTCACGGCCCGCACGCTGGCGCTCGGACTCGATCTGCTCGGCATCGAGCATCCCGAGCAGATGTAATTTGGGTTTGCCGCCGATTGGCACAGATGAACGCAGATAAGAGCAGCAACTTCGTATCCGCGTTCATCTGCGTTTATCTGCGGCCCTTAAACCCCTAAACTCTCCGCATGAAGTTCGGCCGAATCAAACGTCAGCACGGCCGCGTCGGCGGGCTGGATGTGATTCTGGACCGGATCGTCAAGAACTGCCCGCACGTCACCCGCATCGTGCCTGGCCGGATCAAGGTCCGCCGCGGTAAGGGCGACCGGGCATTCAAGATTCAGTACAACACGGAGAAAACCGGCCTTAAGTGCATCTACCTTGGTCCCGGAACGGTGCAGGAAGTGTTTTTGATTTGCTCCGACGCCGCCGGCGCGGAAAAGTGGCTGATCGACCAGCAGATCGCGACGGCCGGCGATGAGTGACCTGACCCGCTCCGCTTCTCAATCCGCTTTGTCCGTCGCCGAGGCGGCCGAGCGGCTACGCGGCGGAGACCTTGTCGGTTTTCCCACCGAAACCGTCTACGGCCTCGCCGCCGATGCGACATCCTGCGACGCTGTAGCCAAGATCTTCGCACTCAAGGGCCGGCCGGCGACGAATCCACTGATCGTGCATGTCTCTGACATTGCGACCGCCCGGCGATACGCCGCCGACTGGCCCGCCGCCGCCGAAACGCTGGCAAATGCGTTCTGGCCCGGGCCGCTGACGATCGTTCTGCCGAAGGCCAATTCGATCCCATCCATCGTCACCGCCGGCGGCGCTACGGTCGGCCTGCGCGTGCCAGCTCATCCGGTGGCACTGGAGCTGCTGAAGGCCTTCGACGGACCGCTGGCCGCGCCGAGCGCGAATCGGTCGAATCACGTCTCGCCAACGACGGCGGCCCACGTTCGCGAGGAATTCGGCGCCGCGGTCGCGGTCCTTGATGGGGGACCTTGCAGCGTCGGAATCGAATCGACGGTCGTCGACCTTAGCGGGAAAGGCTGGCGCGTGTTGCGTCCGGGCGGCATCACGGCCGAAGCGATCGCGAAAGTATTGAACTCCACGATGGACGTCGCGGCAGCCGGCGCCACCGACATCCTGCGCTCCCCCGGACAGCTTGAAGTGCACTACGCCCCGCGAACGCCCGCATTTCGTTTCGAAGCGCACGAGCGGCTCGGCATCGATCTGGTCGACGCGGTTGTGCTTGAGCCGACACTTGACCCCTCGACCTATGCTCGCAATCTCTACGCCCGCCTGCGTATGCTCGACACACAAGGCCTGCGGGCAATCTACATTGAGTTGCCGCCCGACACCGCCGCGTGGCGGGCCATTCGGGATCGGCTGATGCGGGCGACGAGGCCAATGCCGAAGTGAGCGATCAGGATGAAAGACCGAGTGTAAACGATCATGACAGACCGTATTGAACTCAGCGCCGCGCCGCTCGATTCCGCCGGAGCAATCGCTTTCGTTCACGACCCCGCGGCGGGTGGCATTGCGACGTTCCTCGGCACCACACGAGCTGAAACGCGAG
>JAQGHK010000040.1 GCA_028288875.1 Phycisphaerales bacterium
GAACGGTGGCGGTAGCGGTCGTGGTCATGCGATTTCCGGAATTGGGCAAGTGTACCTGCGCCCTTGGGAAATGCACGCGGGAAGAGGGTTCCGGCCGTAGCCCCGGGGGCTAACCGCGGGAATTCACGCTACTTAGGGCGGAATTCTCAGTACGGCTTCACATCGCCGGAGCTTTCATCGCTGCTGATGACCACCCGGGGCTGATGCTTGGCGGCATCCGGGTTCAAACCGGCCGTCATGCCCCGGCTGACCATTTCCTGGCTCGGGCCGACCGTGATACTCGTGACGCCGGCGGCGCGGGGCGCGCGGACCGCGGGAATTTCCACAAACGCCTCGCCGGTCGGGCCTGCGGGCTTCGGGGTGCTGTGCGGGAGAAAGGGCCACGCCGCGGCACCGACTAACATAACCGCCGCAGCGGTCGCCAGACGACGCGTCCAAGTCGGCCGCTCGGCGGCGGGGCGAATCTGCAGTGGGGCTGCGGCGAGCAGTTCTTCCCGCTCAATCGCGGTACTTACGCGGTCGGCGAAGGCTTCAAAATCGATCGGCGGAAGGATGGCGTTGGCGCGCAAAAGGGCGTTGATCTGCTCATGATCGGCGGCAAAAGCGAGCGCGTCGGCGTCTTCCAGCCGGCGGCCCAGCGCGTGGCGATCATGGTCGGCCAGCACGCCATCAACGGCCTGCGACACGGCGAACTCGAGGTTCTCATCGTTAAACTTCATGGTTGCACCTCATCGTCCACGACTGCCGATTCCGAACCATACACCACCCGATCGCACCCGGCCCGGAAAACGTCCTCGGGCCACATCTCACACCACATCCTTCAAAGCCTCCTTGAGCTTCTTGCGGGCCTGAAACACGTGCCATTTCACGGCCTCCACGCTGCATTCCAGCGCCTCGGCCACCTGCTTCTGCGGGAGCTGCTCGATCGTGAACAACTCCAAGGCCATCCGCTGCTTCTCGGGCAACTGGGCCAAGGCGATCTTCAACCGTTCTCCCAGTTCCTTTCCCTGAAGAACCCGTTGCGGATCGGGCGAATCCCCGCCGGCTTCCGGGTCCAGATTCCCGCTGTGCAGCATGTCGTCCAGCGGCAGGGCGGATGATGATTTTCGTCCTCGCCGGCGGTTGAGTGACAAATTCGTCACAATCCGCATAAGCCAACCGGCAAACGCCTCAGGCTTCTGAAGGGTGTCCAGCGAGCGATACGCCTTCAGAAGTGCGTCCTGCACGACTTCAAGGGCGTCTTCCGTGCGCCCGAGCAAACGATATGAGACTGCGACAGCCGGCCGCTGGTATTGTCGGACCAGCACGTCAAACGCCTGCTTTTCCCCCGCCAATGTCCTCCGCACGAGTACCGCATCGGCCTCAGCGTTGGGGTTGCGATGGCCGGGCGGGTCGATTGGGTCGGGCACTGGCTCCATCGGTCAGACACGTTGTAACCGCAGAGGTTAGGCGGCGGGTAGGGCGATTTTGACGAGAAAACCGATGTCGGCGGCGGGATGCCGACCGACCTGAAATTTAGAAGGCCAGCAGCTCACGGGCATAGCTTTCAACCGCCACCGCGGCATCCGGAGCGTCTTTCACCCGGCGGACGAACGCCGTGCCCACAATCGCCCCATCCGCCACCGCGGATAGCTGCTTCATGTGCTCCGGCTTGCTGATGCCGAAGCCCACGCATACCGGCGTGTCGGTCAGCTCTTTGATTTGCCGGACGTTCTCTTCGAGACCGATCGGCAGCTTATCCCGCTCGCCGGTGGTGCCGGCCAGGCTGAGGTAATAGACGAACCCGCTGCAAAGGTTGGCAATCTTGGCCCGCCGGGCAGCCGTGGTGGAGGGGGAAATCAGCAGCACCGTGTCCAAGCCCCCGGCGCGGATCTTATCGCAGACATACTCAGCCTCGGGCGGCGGCAGATCCGGCAGCAGCAGGCCGCCGAAGCCGGAGCTCTTGGCATCTTTCACGAACCGGTCCAGACCATAGCGGTAGACGATGCTGTAGCTGACCATGGCCACGACCGGCGTTTTGAACTGGTCGCGCACGCCGGCCAGGCCAGTGAAGATCTGTTCAATCTTCAAGCCGAGGGCCAACGCGTCGGTGAACGCCTGCTGGATGACCGGTCCGTCGGCGATCGGATCAGAAAACGGGAAGCCCAGTTCAATGGCCGACGCACCGCCGCGCTCGAGGGCGGGCAGCAGCTTCATGGAGTCCGCAAGGTTCGGATACCCTGCGGCGATGAACGGCATCAAGGCGAGGCCGCGCTCACGTTTGGCGGCGAGAATGGATTGCGAGAGCGTAGTCATCCAAGTTTCGAGGATAAGGGCACGGGGCACGCGGTCAAGGCAAGCCACCTTTCCCACGTCTGCCTAAACGTAGGCTAGACGAAAGTGGTCACTCGAAGGGCATTCGCTGCCGCTGATTCATACGACGCCAAACCGCATCAAGATCGCATGGAATCAAATGAGCTGTGTTAGCAGCCCGGCCCCGTGGCGACCTATACTTTGATATGACGTTTGAACCACTCGAAGCGCGCCGTTTGCTGGCTGGCATCACTTTGATCACCCACGGTCTGAATGGCGACGTAACCGGCTGGGTCGCGAGGGTCGCGGAGGGCGTCGAGGATCGAGCCGGCGGAAGCTCGGCGGCCAGCATTTACACGATGACCGTTGCCGCAGCGAGTAACGGGAAATTAGGCGTCACCGCGTTCGGGCCGGACTCCGGTCAGAAGGACTATCGCAGCACAACGGCCGGTGAGCTGATCATCAAGCTCGACTGGAATACCGTTAGCGGCGGGTCTTACACCACCGGCCAAGTCGCGGACGTCGTCAGCGCCTATGTGCTGGCCACGCCCCGGCGCGGATCGCCGCTGGCGGAGTTGCCCGTGCATCTGATTGGCCACAGCCGCGGCGCATCGTTGGTGACCGCGCTGTCGCAAAACCTCGGTAAGGCCGGCGTATGGGTCGACCAAGTGACCAGCCTCGATCCGCACCCCGTCGATGGCGTGAACGACATCTTCGGCGCGAATTTTGGCGACGCCAAAATGACAACGTTCGACAACGTTGCCTTTGCCGACGATTACTGGCGGACCGACGGCAATGTCAACAACTTCGACTACGACGGCGAACCCGTAAACGGCGCCCACCAAGGCAATCTCAATAACATCGTTCAGACGAATTTCATTGCGTCGGCGCACTTGGCGGTGACGGCGTATTACGTCGGCACGGTGAATCTCAAGACGTCGGATGGGGGCGAACACCCGGTGCTGTCGTCGTGGTACGGCAGCACGTCCGCCAAGCCGGCCCGCGACGCCACCGGCTACGTCTACAGCCGCCTCGGCGGCGGCGCTCGGCCGGCGGACGGTCTCTCGACCTTGCTCGGCGGCTCGGGCAAACGCGACAGTGCCGGCGAGAGTGGCAGCCAATGGGCCAACGTGTTTAATTTCTCCTACGCGGGCTCGAACAGCGTGTCCGGCGGGACTTCGGTGGCTACACGTTTTGTTGTGGCGGACCGGGACTCGAAAGTGCGTGTCGACGTCTTCGCGGACACCGACGCCAATCCGTACAACGGCGGCCTTACTGCGGTGGGCGCTCGTAACTTCGCGTCCACCGACGCCCTGAGCGGCCGAATCACGGCCACCACTGCGGGCCTGGCGGCGGGCACCTATCGATTGGCCGCCCGAGCAACGGACAGCGATGGCCATACGCGCTGGTATTACGGCACGCGGGCGCTGCGTGTCACCGCTCCCAATTTCGCCTCCGTAAGTGGCGGCGTCCTTACTGTCAGCGGCACCGCGGCCAACGATGTGATCTCCTTGTCGCAGTCCTCTTCCACAATTACAGCCACGCTCAATGGCAGCACGCAAACCTTTGCGGCCAACACGGTCAGCAGCATCGCCATCCAAGGTAACACCGGAAACGACGGCATCGACGCCAGCGCAATGACCACGGCCATGTACATCAACGGCGGCCCTGGCTTTGACAACATCATCGGCGGGGCAGGCAACGACACCCTCAGCGGCGGCGCCCAGTCCGATAC